>JBMNNQ010000101.1:0-4455 GCA_050942615.1 Dethiobacteria bacterium
GCATATTGCCGGGGGGTAAAAACATAATACCCGCGACTTTTTACAGTTCCCGCTATGCTTTTAACTTCTACAGGCAGCCGCTCTGTATCTGTAACAACCTCATATTCCAGGGATGTCTCCTGTTGCGCCGGCGGCGGTTCCGGCTCGGGGGGATTGTTGGTGAACCCGCAGCCGTTTGTCAAGCAGGTGGTTAAGAAAATAAGCACTACAACAACAAATGCCCTTGTGTTTTTAACCATTATAAGCGGCCTCCTAAAAGTATATTTATGGGGTTTTCACAGTCTCTTGTTGCCAAAGTTTTTTACCCCCTTGTTTTCCTGACATTATATTTTGCCTGTTGTGTTTTGGTCAGGAAGATAAGCTGCTGCCATACTTCTATTTTACCACAGCCTTACAAGCAGTGAGGGAGGCCGGTGTTATTTTAAATTAAAAAACAATGTATTAAATTTAATGTTGTTGTGCAGGCCAAACAAAAAAGTAAAAAAAGCACCTCCGCTCCAGAAGTGCTTCTTTACTGCAACATAACATCACTATTTTTTTTTGGAAAGCAATGCCCATCTTTTTTATAAGATAATAACGATTAATCCCCCGCCACCGTCGTTGATAATTTTCCCCAACGTTTCCTGCAGC
The DNA here is from genome assembly GCA_050942615.1 of Dethiobacteria bacterium. Classification (GTDB taxonomy): domain Bacteria; phylum Bacillota; class Dethiobacteria; order DTU022; family UBA8154; genus JAAZMI01. The sequence continues at coordinate 631 of JBMNNQ010000101.1, forward strand.
TTTTGTTGTGCATGGGGCGGCATATTTTCCAGTTTACCTGCAATACCGTCTTTCACCAGTTCATAGAGGGATTTCCCAAATAAATTGGATTCCCAAAGTTTTTCCGGATTTTCGGCAAACTCATCCATGAGGTAATTTGCCAGCTCCTCACTTTGTTTTTCGGAACCTACAATGGGGGTAAAGTCAGATTTTATAGGAACGCGAATAATATGCAGTGAAGGCGCGCTGGCCTGCAGGCGGACACCAAAGCGTCCCCCCTGCCGGATGATCTCCGGTTCCTCTAAGTTTATTTCCTCCAGCAAAGGGGGAACAATGCCATAACCGGTAGCTTGTGCATCTTCAAGCGCCTGGGCAATTTTACTGTATTCCCGCTGGGCAAAAGAATAATCCCTGATAACTTTTAGAAGATCGCCTTGATCTTCAATTTCCATGCCGCAGATTTCAGTAAGCACTTGTTCAAAGGTTTCTTGTGGAGCAATAATATCAATGTAGGCAACACCGCGGCCCAGTTCAATATTTCGCGCAAAAGCCTCCTTAACAAGATCGTGTTCCCTGATTTTCTCCAGGGACGTTTCCACATCCCTAAGGCGTTCAACTTCCAGAAGATGTTCCCTGATCAGTTTGGTATACTCCTCCACTGCCCAGTGGGATGGCTCCAGGGCTTCCACCCAGGAAGGCAGGCTGATGCTGATTTCCTGTACAGGAAACTCATAGAGAACCTCTTTGAAGAGAAGATTAATATCATTTTCGTTCAGTTCCAGGCAATTCAAGGGCACGATCGGCGCACCATATTTTTCGGTAAGTTCTTCCTTAAGCTGCAGGGTGCCCGGGGAGAAAGGTTTGGCAGAATTGAGGATGACAACGAAAGGTTTGCCAATTTCCTTCAGTTCGTTGATCACCCGCATTTCAGCGTCCAGGTATTGTTCCCGGGGGATCTCTGTAATTGTCCCGTCGGTTGTAACGACAATGCCGATCGTGGAATGATCCTGTATGACCTTACGGGTACCAATTTCTGCAGCCTCTTCAAAGGGAATGGCCTCGTCAAACCAGGGGGTATAAACCATGCGCTGCTTGCCCTCGTCATCATAGCCTATGGCCTCCGGTACCATATACCCGACACAGTCTACCAGCCTGACATTCATGTGGATATTTTCCGCTAATTTAATTTCTATTGCTTCATCAGGAATGAATTTTGGTTCAGTGGTCATAATTGTTTTTCCGGCACTACCCTGGGGCAGTTCGTCCTTGGTTCGTTCTAAAATTTGAGGGTTGTCAATATTGGGGAGAACAAGTTTTTCCATAAATTTTTTAATAAAAGTAGACTTACCCGTTCTGACCGGACCAACAACTCCTAAATAAATATCACCTCCTGTTCGTTCGATTATTTCTTTAAAAAGATCGAACTTCACAGCCTCTCCCCTCCTTATTTTCCGGACATATTGCAACAATGAAATGTGTTAACGTTATATTTATATGAAGATAAAGGGACAATATTACTTTTAATAAAGAAAAACCGGTCTTCTTTTTCAAACAGGCCTTGGCTGCCTACTGAACGGGCGGCAAAAACTGCCCTTCGAAGGTGCTGAAAACCGCGCCGGCCGGGCATTATAAAAGCCCCCCGAAAAAAGGGGGGCTAAGTTTTGCCCTGCCAAAAAATGTCATGCAGATTTTAGGGGGGTGCTGTTTGTTTAGTCGAAGGCGATTTCTTCTATCTCATGGGTTTTTTGCCGCAGCATAAGATCTTTAACCGCTGCCCGGGGGTTTTTGCCACAAAATAAAAGGGCGTGGACTTCTTCTGTGATGGGCATTTCAACATTGTAATCCCGGGAAAGCTGGTAGGCAATCCTGGTGGCCCTGATTCCTTCAGCAACCATCTTCATAGTGGAGGTTATTTCTGCCAAAGAATGGTTTCTGGCGAGCATCGTTCCCAGATAGCGGTTGCGGCTGTGAGGGCTGGTGCAGGTCACAAAAAGATCTCCCAGGCCTGTCAAGCCGCTGAATGTTCCTTTCCGGGCGCCCAAGGCAACCCCCAGGCGGGTTATCTCTACCAGCCCCCTGGTCAGCAGCGCCGCTTTGGTGTTATCGCCGTAGTCCAACCCGTCGCAGACACCGGCGCCTATGGCGATAATGTTTTTTAAGGCGCCGCCTAATTCCACCCCGACCAGATCAGGATTGGTATAAACACGGAAAGAAGGAGCCATAAAAATATCCTGCACTTCTTCTGCTACGGCCTGTTCCACAGAGGCCGCAACCGAGGCTGTTGGTACAAGGCGGCTGACTTCTTCTGCATGATTGGGCCCGGAAAGAACGGCAACCTTGCCCCGGGGTGCCAATTTGGCAGCAATGACCTGTGAAAGGCGTTTCAATGAACCTTCAGCCAGTCCCTTGGCTGTGTTGACAACAATAGTTTGTTTTCCGATCAGGTTTTTGACTTTTTGGACGATTGCACCCACCGCATGTGAAGGTACAGCTAAAACGACTAAATTTTTGCCCCCGGCAGCTTCCTCCAATTTGTTTGTCAGTTTTATATTTTCCGGTATTAAAATATCCGGCAGGTAGTTGCTGTTCAGCCTGGAGCTGGAAATTTCTTTTAGTAAACCGGCATTCCTGACCCAAAGACTGACTTGCAACCCCTTTTGACTGAGCAGTATAGCTAAAGCTGTGCCCCAGCTCCCTGCCCCGATTACCCCGATTTTCATGGTTCCCTGCCTTCCCCCGGCCCTTAAAATTTTATTTTTTCTCCAAGGCGGGATTCTTTTCCCTGGAGGAGTCTTTTAATGTTGGGTTTGTGTCTCCATAAGAGCAGCAGGCAAATTGCTAGGCCAAAGATAAAATATTCCCCGGAAAAACGTAAAAGCAGCATGGTGATGGGTATCGCAACCGCTCCCAGCATTGATCCCAGGGAAACATAGCGGGTAAAAATAATGACCAGTAAAAAAAGGCCAAAGACGATCAGGGCGGGCAGGGGAGCGATTCCCAGAAACACACCCAAGGTTGTCGCCACCCCCCGGCCGCCCTGGAAAGCAAAGAAAAGCGGCCAGTTGTGCCCGATAATTACTGCGCCGCAACAAAGCAATACGGCCCAAGTTTGCATTAAAAAATGTGAGGCCAACAGAAAGACAAAAAATCCCTTCAGGGCATCAAGAACTAAAACGACAGCGAAAAATTTTAACCCCAGCAGCCGGGCTGTATTCGTAGCACCTGTACTGCCGCTGCCGACTTTCCTGATATCAATGCCTCTTGTTTTTTTGGCAATCAGGTAACCGCAAGAAACGGAACCTATTAAGTAGGAGATAATGAGCATTAAAATGATCAACCTTATCTGTCCCCTTTCCTTTTGCGGCGGGCTCTTAATAGCAGGCGTAAGGAGGTACCTTCAAAGTCGAAAGCTTCTCTTAAACAGTTTTCCAGATAACGCAAATATGAAAAATGTATTAAGGCCGGATTATTAACAAACAAAACAAAGGTTGGCGGCCTGACGGAGGATTGTGTCCAATAATAGATGCGCCCCCTTTTTCCCTTGACAGTTGGCGGTGGATTCAGGCCCTGAGCCTCCATAAGAACTTCATTCAATAAACCGGTAGGTATACGTCTGCTATAGTTTTCATATATTCTAGGAAATAAGTCGAACAAGCGATTCAGACGGTGGGGGGTGTAAATAGAGGTTAAGGCAAGCGGGGCAAAAGAAACAAATTTTAGGGCCTCGCGGGCAGCGTCTTTCAGTTTTACGGCATCATCCTCCGGGTATGTCTTACTGATCAGATCCCATTTGTTCAGGGCAATAATCAAGGCCTTGCCGCTTTCCAAAATATGACCGGCAATTCT
>JBMNNQ010000102.1:0-4440 GCA_050942615.1 Dethiobacteria bacterium
AGCAGCAGTACTCCAATCTTTCTCATTCCAAGTTTCCCCCTTATATATATATGTTATATAGCATCAACGAGAGCCTCATATTGAAACTCCCGGTATACACCCCGCTCATAATACACCGGCTTGGCAGTCCCAGCTTTAATGGCCTCTACAAGCTCTGCCATACAGGTGATCTGCCCGGGAAATTTTGTGGCATATCTCCCCACACGATCAAGCCTGTGGGCATCACTGCCGCCCAAAACAGGGAGATCACGGTATAAGGCCCCCTCACAGGCCTTTAAGTTCAGCTCCAGCGGCGTGCTCCCATTAAAACCTTCAATGCCGTCAAGATGAATATCCGTAAGAATGGTATCCTCCATACCCCTGTTGTTTTTTCGGTAAGGATGGGCGCTGATAATCACACCGCCCCTTTGCTGAACATAAGCGCTTAATTCAGGGCCATGCATCTGCCGGGCCGGCAGTTCATCAATACCGAAAATCAACACATCGCCTTCATATGTAAGAATTTCAGCACCGACAAAAATCGGGTATGCAAGCTCCTGGGATACTTTTTTAGCATACCCTGCCAAACCGTTGCTTTCATGGTCCGTGATGCAAATGCCATCCAACCCCCTGCTTTTGCCCTTTTCTACAATATCTTCTAATTGCATAAAGCTGTCAAATGAAAACGTTTTTTCATGTATATGCATGTCAATGATCATAAACTCACTCCCAAAGCAAATTAAAACAATTATAAATAATGAGCAAACCCACATTTTTCATTATAATTTTCTTGCCGTTGGAAGTAAAATTTGTTTTTCCTATACGAAGGCACCTGCTTATAGCAAAATCAAATCATTCACCATACGTATACAAATACATATAAAAAAACACGGTTTAGAGGAAATGCGGCGTATCAGTGAAACCGTGCTTATTGGGTAGCCCCTTAAAAGGCTTAGCAGACAGTTGTTTTGTAGCGGTTGCCTGAAATGGCGGATAATTGTGCAGCAGAAAGGAAGGTGTAGTCATGGAGGAAAAAACTTACGCTAAATATTCAGTAAACAGGCCAAACAGTAACAAAAGCCGTAGGTGATCCTGTCGGTAACCGTGCTGAGAATGTTGAAAATATCATGTATTAATTTCGAAACCAGCAGCGGCAGCATTGCTGGGAAAGCCGGGGCGGTGGTAGAAGCATGCGGAGTTACCACATTCCTGGAGTGTTGAGCTGCTGTCTACCTTCAGCAGAACAGGATAGTGCAGCATGGCGCAATATAACGCAGGATGCACACTGCGCTCCCCGGCCGTTAGTCAAGGCCCTGGTAATATTATGTTTGTTGCAGGTTTTCATTGTTCTTTCCAATAGTATATTTTAGTCTATTCTTTTAACAGTTTATTCCACAGTCACACTTTTTGTTAAATTTCTGGGGTTATCTACAGGACAGCCGCGGGCTACTGCGGTATAGTAAGCTAAAAGCTGCAGCGGTATTACAGCCAGCATTGGCAGGAAAATGTCTTCGGTGGGAGGGAGGTAAAAAATGCTGTCCACCTCGTTTTGCAAGGCTTCCATACCTTCCTGCACAAAGCAGAGCACATAGCCCCCCCTGGCTTTGATTTCCTTGATGTTGCTGAGTGATTTTTCCAGGACAGCCTTTTGGGTGATCAAGGCGACAACAGGGATGCCTTCGACAATCAAAGCCAAAGTGCCGTGTTTCAGTTCGCCGGCAGCGTAAGCTTCGGCATGGATATAGGAAATTTCTTTCAGCTTTAACGCCCCTTCCAAGGCCACTGCAAAGTCTAAATTGCGACCGATAAAAAAGGTGCTTTCCCAGTTCTTTAAATAGCCGGCAATAGCGGCGGTTTCTTTTTCCCGGCTCAAAATATTTTCAACCTGGGCGGGAAGATTGAAGAGGGCTGCCCCGATTTCTGCCAGGCGTTCCTTTGCCAGAGCCTGCCGTTTTTCAGCAAAGTAAAGGGTAAGCATATAAAGTGCAAGCAGCTGGGTAAGATAAGCCTTGGTAGAGGCTACTGCCACTTCGGGGCCGGCCCAGGTGAAAAGCACTTTATCGGCTTCCCGTGCTACAGAGCTGCCCACAACGTTAGTAATAGCCAGTACCTGTTGGCCCCTTTCCCGGGCCAGCCTAAGTGCAGCCAAGGTATCTGCCGTTTCTCCGGATTGGCTGATGACAATAACCAGGGTTTTTTCACACAGCAAAGGATCGCGGTAGCGGAATTCTGAGGCTACATCTACCTCTACCGGGATACGCAATATTTTTTCTATGAGGTATTTGCCCACTAAGCCGGCATGGTAGGCTGTGCCGCAAGCTACGATGAAAACTTTGGATACATTTTTAATTTCTGCAGCTGTTAAGTCCAATTCGGCTAAATTGATCCTTTTACCCCCGTCCGATAGCCGCCCACGCATGGTTTCCCGCAGGGCCTGGGGCTGTTCCATAATTTCTTTGAGCATAAAATGTTCATAACCGCTTTTTTCGGCAGAGGTAACATCCCAGGTAATTTCCTGAGCCCTTTTCTGCATTACAGTGCATTCCGAATTAAAAATCTTTACCGCCGTAGCAGTTATCAAAGCTGTTTCTTCATTTTCTAAAATATGGATTTTGCGGGTATGGTGCAGGAGTGCTGCCAAATCTGAACTGATAAAGTTTTCTGCTTCCCCCAAGCCGATCATTAAAGGGGTATCCCTGCGGGCACAGACGAGCCTGTCCTTTTCCCTGCGGCAGACAGCAATGAAAGCAAAAGAACCGGTAATCTTTTGCAAGGCTTCTTGTACGCTCTGCAGCAGATCTCCCTGGTAGTAATGTTCAATCAGGTGGACCAACACCTCTGTATCGGTTTCAGAGGCAAACCGGTGTCCTTCGCCTTCCAACCAGCGGCGCAGGGGAAGGTAATTTTCTATAATACCGTTATGGACAATTACAAAATCGTCAGAACAGGCGCTTTGGGGATGAGCATTAACTTCGGAGGGAGGCCCATGGGTAGCCCAACGGAGGTGGCCACATCCTGCACTTCCCGACGGCAGGTTTTCCCCCACCTTTTTTTTCAGGTCGGCGACTTTTCCTTTGGTTTTGATGATATTAATACCATCTGCGCCCTGCAGTGCTATTCCGGCCGAGTCGTACCCCCTGTACTCCAACTTTTGCAGACCTGCAATCAGCAGGGGATAAGCTTGCTTTTTCCCTATATACCCAACGATTCCAGACATATTTATTCCTCCGGTTTTTTCTATAGGCTAATTGATTTTAATGGGTTTTCCAGCTAGGAAAGGGCGCCCATTTCCTGTTTTATAACTTTGGCCAACACTTGGGAAAGCTCTTGTAAAAGGGCCTTATTTGGGCCTTCCAACATAATGCGAATTAGCGGTTCTGTGCCGGAAGCCCGCACCAAAACCCTGCCCCCGCCCCCTAATTTTTTCTGGGCTTGCCTTATGGAAGCCTTGATGTTAAGGTTTGTATCCCACCCGCTTTTATCTTCAACCCGGCAGTTAACTTGCAGCTGGGGTAAGCGGGACATAACTGCTGCCAAGTAGGAAAGAGGCGTGTTTTTTTCAACCATCACCCTCAGGAGCTGGAGCGATGTTAAAAGCCCGTCCCCTGTAGGCAATAAATTGCCAAAGATAATATGGCCGGATTGTTCTCCTCCTAAAACATAACCGCCGCGCTGCATTTCTTCAAAAACATAGCGGTCACCCACCCGGGTGCGCAGAACATCAAAACCTTTTTCTGCCCCGGCTAAATCCAAACCGCCGTTGCTCATAACGGTAGCTACAATTTTATGGCCGGACAGCTGGTTTTTTTCCAAAAGGTAGGAGGCACAGACAGCCATAATCGCATCGCCATCGACCACCGCTCCCTTTTCATCAACAGCAATAAGGCGGTCACCATCCCCGTCAAAAGCTAATCCTAAATGGGCCCTTTCCTTTCGGACAGCCTCTTGCAGCAGGGATGGATCTGTTGAACCGCAGTTTACATTTATTTTTTCACCGTCAGCAGCATTGTTGTAGGGAAAAACCCGGGCCCCCAGCCCCAGAAACAAATAAGGGGCAATTTTAGCCACAGAACCATTGGCACAGTCTAGAACAACCCGCAAATCCTGCAGTGGAGGGGCATTTTTTTTCAAAAATGAAAGGTAGTCCTTCAAGGCTGCTTCGGCCTGCCAAGAACGCCCAATCCCCACGCCAGTAGGGCGGGGCAGGGCATCTTCTGCCTGGAAATAAAGCCTTTCTGCCTCTTTTTCCTGTTCCGTGCTGAGTTTATGGCCCTTGCCGTCAAAAAACTTTAAACCGTTGTCCCCCACCGGGTTATGAGAAGCAGAAATCATCACTGCCCCTGCAGCCCCCAGATGCGCGGTTAAATAAGCTACAGCCGGGGTCGGCAGCACCCCTAAAAGCTGCACGTCCGTACCGGTAGAAGTAATACCGGCTGTCAGTGCCCCTTCCAACATATTTCC
>JBMNNQ010000103.1:0-4436 GCA_050942615.1 Dethiobacteria bacterium
AAAAAAAAATAAAAACAACAGGTTAGAAAGTGGGAGAATTGTTTATGCGTTTAAGCGAAATGGAAGCGATGAACCTGGATGAACTGTACAATATGGCTAAGGAAAACGACATTAAAGGCACCAGTACAATGAAAAAAAAGGAGCTGATATTTGCCCTGCTTAAACAGGGGGCCGAGGCGGAAGGGCTAACTTTTTCCCAGGGTGTTTTGGAGATTATGCCCGATGGTTACGGTTTTTTACGGCGGGTAAACTATTTACCACACGAAGACGATATCTATATTTCTGCTTCACAGATCCGGCGTTTTGGCCTGCGGACCGGGGACCTGGTGGCCGGTAAGGTGCGGCCCCCCAAAGAAAATGAGCGCTATTATGCCCTGCTGCAGGTGAAAGCAGTGAACAATGCAGACCCCGAAAAAGCAGCAGGGCGCCCCACATTTACTGAGCTGACGCCGATCCACCCCCATGAACAGCTGACTCTGGAAATAAACCCCGATGATTTTGCCACCAGGATTATTGATTTGCTGATTCCGGTGGGCAAAGGTCAGCGTGGGTTGATAGTTTCACCTCCTAAAGCAGGTAAAACCATGCTGCTGAAAAAGATTGCCAACAGTTTAACAGAAAATTATACTGATTTGGAACTGATTGTCTTACTGATTGATGAAAGGCCGGAAGAAGTGACGGATATGCGCCGTTCGGTCCGGGGGGAAGTCTTAAGCTCAACCTTTGATGAAAGGCCGGAAAACCACATTCGTCTGACTGAACTTGTCCTGGAAAGGGCGCAGCGCATGGTTGAACAGGGCCTGGATGTTGTTATTTTGCTGGATAGTATTACCAGGATGACCCGTGCCTATAACTTGGTGATCCCCCCCAGCGGCAGGACGCTTTCCGGGGGCATTGATCCCGCAGCATTTTATAAACCCAAGCGTTTCTTCGGTGCTGCCCGCAAAATTGAGGAGGGAGGCAGCCTGACGATGCTCGCTACAGCCTTGATCGATACCGGCAGCCGCATGGATGATGTCATCTATGAGGAATTTAAGGGTACCGGCAACTGGGAACTGCACCTGGATCGCAAATTGGCTGAACGCCGTTTTTTCCCGGCGATAGACATTACCCGTTCCGGGACACGGCGGGAGGAATTACTGCTTGATGCAGCGACAATTGAACTGATGTGGGCTTTAAGGCGGACAATGAATTCCACTTCTGCCACAGACTTTTTAGAAGCGATGATTGGGCGGCTTAAAAAAACAAAAAACAACGCCTCTTTCCTGGAAAATTTGCATAATTTATAAAAAGAATCTGTTCCCCCGGTTTAAAAAGGCTGCAGGCAGTATCTAAAGTCTGCCATGCTATAAATTGGCTGATTTTCCAACATTCCCAAGTAACTTTACGTATATTTATTCCCTTGAGGTAAAAAATAGTAGCATACCAATTTATGGAGCGTGTTCCGCAGTGCTACATTTTTACCTTGATGCCAGACGTTTGTTCAACAGTGTTAAAAGGTTATTTATTACAGGCAAATTATTACCGGCCTGTCTGATGTTGCTGTTTTCAGCAGGCATTGTTTTAGGCCTTTTCCCCTGTAAAACAGAGGCCCGGGCCCTGCCGCAAGGCTTGGGACAGCCTTCCTACCTGCGGCAGCTCAAAAAATACAGCGCCGGTATTGAGCAACATAAAAAGAAACTGGAAAAGATAGAAAGGGAAGAAACCTTAAGAAAGGCTGTCCGGCAACATGTTGTACAGCCAGGGGAAACCCTGACACATATTGCCCGGAACTACCAGCTTGATCTTGAGACGTTGATCTGTTGGAATGGATTGGCTGATCCCCATTTGATTTTCCCCGGGGAGTCCCTGGATTTGTTGTCGATACAGGGCACAATGCACATTGTAGGCCCTGGCGATACTGTGGAATCCATTGCCGAATGTTACCAAAGCAAGCCTCAGTTAATAACTGCTTTTAACCTGCTGGAGGAAGAAAGTGTTTTAACCCCGGGAGAAAAATTAGTGATCCCCGGCGGTACGCTGCCTGCAGCAGAAAAAAAAGCTGTGCAGGCTATCCTGCTAGCCTCCCGCTATGGCCAACGGGATGACCTGCCTGCAAACCCTGTTTTTGATTGGCCGATAAAAGGGAGAGTCAGCTCTCCTTATGGCTGGCGCCAGGGCGCCTTTCATTATGGCCTTGATATTGCTGTTCCCCACGGCAGTATGATCCGGGCTGCGGCAGCCGGGGTTGTGGCAGAAGCGGGCATAAAACAAGGTTATGGGCTGACGTTGGTCATTGAGCACCGCAACAACTGGAAAACGCTTTATGCTCATTGTTCACGTATATTGGTGCAGGAAAATGAAAGGGTATCATGTGGACAGCCGGTAGCCCTGATCGGGGCTACCGGCAATGCTACCGGTCCACACCTTCACTTGGAAATCCGCCATGATGAACAGCGCTTCGATCCGCTGCTTTATCTTCCCGGCATCTAAGGTGAATATAATTTTCAGGTAAAAAAGAAAAAGCAGCCTTGCACTTGTCAAGGGCTGCTTTTTTATGTTAAAATTATGTTTGTGCTATAAATTTAGCCGGCGTTTTGATCGGCGGTCTGGAATCAGAAAAGAGGTGAACAAAGTGAAAAAAGGAATACACCCCGAGTATGTTAAGAGTACGATTACCTGTGCTTGTGGTTCAACCTATGAAGTGGCTTCCATCAAAAAAGATCTGCGGGTGGAAATTTGCTCCAATTGCCATCCTTTTTTTACCGGTAAACAAAAATTTATTGACACCGGTGGCCGGGTGGAAAGATTTAAACGTAAGTACGGCCTTGAATAGGGTTTTTTGCAGGGCTTTTCTTTTTACAGCCCTGTTTTTCTTATAGAGTTAAAACCCGGCTGCAGCCCGGCAGGGGCTATTTTTTCAGAAGGGAAGCAGTATAAACAGGTCAGGATAGCTCATAAAAAGGCGGTGGGCGGCGGGATGTCCCGGGAAAAGCTGAACATTGGCGGCCAGGCTGTGATTGAAGGGGTGATGATGCGCAACAAGTCCCAGATTGCTGTTGCTGTGCGACAGGAGGGGGGGGCGATTAGCGTGCAAAAAAGAACATTTCGCCCCCTTGGTGAACGCTGTCGCTTTTTAAAGTGGCCCCTTTTCCGGGGGATGGCTGCTTTTATTGAGGCCCTGATTTTGGGGTTTCAGTCCCTTTCCCTGTCCGCTGAAGAGGCTCTGGGAGAGGAAGAAGAAGAGCTGCGCGGGTGGGAATTACCCCTCACTTTGGTAGTTTCATTGGCAGCGGGCATCGGTCTTTTTATTCTTTTACCAACAATTTTGATGGGTTTGCTGAAACGGTGGGCAGAGATGCCGCTGTTGTTATATCTGGGGGAAGGCCTGCTGCGCCTGTTCATTTTTCTCAGTTATATTTTTGCTATTTCACGCTGGCGGGAAATTGAGCGTGTTTTTCAGTACCATGGGGCAGAGCACAAGGCGATCGCCTGTTTTGAGGCCGGCCGGCCGCTTACGGTAGAACATGCACGCGGCTTCAGCACGCTGCACCCGCGCTGTGGTACCAATTTTTTGTTGGTAGTGATGGTGATCAGCATCCTGCTCTTTTCATTTTTTGGCTGGCCTTCAATATGGCAGCGGATTTTAATCCGGCTTTTGCTTTTACCCCTGGTGGCCGGGCTTTCTTATGAAGTAATCAGGCTGGCCGGTGCCAAAAATAATATGATCACCAGGATTGTATCCCAGCCCGGTTTGTGGCTGCAGCTTTTGACCACAAAAGCGCCGGCCGATGACCAGATGGAAGTGGCTATTCGTGCCCTGCAGGCTGTTTTGCCGGCAGCAGAAATCAAGGCAGGCGAGGTTGCGCCGCAGGGTGTTTCAATTTAAAAAACAGGGTAACCCGGTTTTAAAAAGGTTGCTCTTTACCCCTTGGAAAGGGATATTGTGATGGAGGTAAGTAGGTCAAATGTGGGAAAAGTTAAAAACCCTGGAGGATTATTTTAATTCTTTAGAAACAAAACTCAGCGCTCCGGAAATAATCAAGGATCAACAGCAGTGGCAAAAATATGCACGTGAACATGCCGGCCTGAGCGAGCTGGTGGAAAGTTACCGCCTTTGGCGTAAAACAAACGGGGAACTGCAGGAAGCCCGGGAAATGTCCAGGGAAAAATTAGATGATGAAATGCTTTCTTACCTGCGGGAAGAAATTTCTGAGCTGACAAAGAGGAAGGAAAAGCTGGAGGATGATTTAAAAATACTGCTGCTTCCCAAGGATCCCAACGATGAAAAAGATGTCATTATTGAGATCCGGGCCGGGACAGGCGGCGATGAGGCCGCTTTGTTTGCTGCTGACTTGCTGCGCATGTACCTGCGTTTTGCAGAACGGCAGGGCTGGGGTATGGAAGTGTTAAATTCCAGCCCGACGGATATCGGCGGCATGAAGGAGATTGTCTTT
>JBMNNQ010000104.1:0-4392 GCA_050942615.1 Dethiobacteria bacterium
CATCAAATAGCTTTGGGTGCAGGCTATTTTAACTTTTTGTCGCAAACCAAACCGGTGTACAGTTCGGATCTTCTGGCTCGAAGAAAGAAACGGTGACGCATGGCAGCGGGTTTCCCATAGCGGATGGCATTAAGCAGCTGCGGCTGCAGATCTTATTCAGTTTAAGGCTGCTCCGTAGGTGTAAATGATACATGAGCTAAAGCATCTATAATTTCTGCACAGGTTACAGCACGGGCAGGTTCGAAGTTCCCATCATGCAGTAAAAAAACACCATTGTCAACCAATGACTGCACAATGTCGGGTTTTCCGCATTGTCCAAGATCAGCAATGCTTATGTTATTTTTCTGATGTGTGAAATTGCCTAAAATAAACACAGCCCCGGCCAACATCTCCCTGGTAACGGGTGTGTTTGGTGCAAAGAATTGCCGGCCTTCGTCATCTGTTGTATAGGGGATATAACCACCCATGGCAGCAGTTTCAATATAGTCAAAATCGTCATCCAGCCAGGTAACATCGTTAAACATACCGTAGATGTGCCCTTCGGTTTCAGTTTGATAGTACTTTGAAGACGAGGTTATATAGATGGGGATATGCAGCTGCCGTACCATAATGTTGGCCAAGTCGCGTTTGGTAGCAGCCCCGTCATTTTGGTGGGCGCCAAGATCATCCATCACCTGAGGATAAAGGTAGCGGGCCAGTTCCCGTACACCTTTATAAAACCGGAATGTGGGGGATGATATTATTTTTTCGTTAATTACATAGACTCTTCCGTTACGTACAGCCTTGATGGTATCAAAGCCCGGTCTTGTTAGGATGGAATGCAGGTTGCTCCCGGCATTCATAGCGCCGCGCTGGGAAACATAGACATCAATTTCGTCGGCAAGGGCAAGCACACGTTCTTCACCGCAGGAGGCAATGGAGCTGTTTTCCTGAACGGGTACAGCGCCAGCAGCAACGTTAAGGCCTCCTGCAAAGGCAATTGCTTGTGCCGGCATGGCATCATCAGTTATGGTACGCAGGTTAACTTCGGTAGCTTCAAAGAAAATATTCTGTTTATCCGTTATATTTTTGGTTAGGGCGGTAATTTCTGCAATATTTCTATAAAATAAGGTCAATTGTTCAACAGCAGCAGCTTCTGTGTCGGTTAAAAGAGCCAGTTTGTTAATATAATCCTCAAAACCCTCGAATTTTTCAGGATACAGGGAAACCACAGGGATACCGGCTATCTCCAGGGCTTCTACAAATTCGGGCACCTTTCTGGTAATGAAGGGACGAATCAAAACAAGATCAGGCTCTGCGGCGATGATTGTTTCCGGATCAGCGTTGTAATCATAGATCGGTATTTTTTGCGTTTCAGGAGGGTAAATTGATGCTTCGTGAACGCCAATAATCAGGTCACCGGCGCCCAGGCTGAACAGGTTTTCTGTGTGTGCGCTGTAAAGGGAGATTATACGGGTACGGGGGGCAGCAAGCGCAATTTCCCGCCCGTCGTCGTCAGTAAAATGAACAGTTGCCTCTGCCTGTTGTTTATCAACGGGGGCTGTCCCTGTTTGTGTTTCACACCCGAGCAGTGTATTTGCCAACAGCAGGGCTGCCAACAGCACGAACAAGGGTAAGTACTTTTTTACGCAATTAGGCATTGGTTTCCCACCTTTTTTAAATTGTATTTTTAATGAAAAAGCCTTTATTGGCAAAGATCTCAGCCTGTACCCGAAAAACACGGCGGAACAAATCCTTGGTCATTACCTCTGCAGGCGGCCCAAAGGAAGCACAGGTGCCCTTTTTAAGTACGTAGATTTTGTCACTGAAACGGTAAGCTAAATTCAAGTCGTGGTAGATGGCCAGCACAGTTAATTTCTTACCTGTACAGAGTTTTTTTAGCAGTCCGGACATCTGCATCCGTGCAGCCACATCCAGTTCGGACATGGCCTCATCCAACAGTAGAACCTTTGGTTTCTGGACCAGAGCACGGCACAGGGCTACGCGTTGCTGTTCACCGCCTGAAATTTGGGTAATCAGCTTACCGGCCAGTTTCAAGGTATCTGTAAGTTTCATTAACTGTTGCACCCTTTGGTATTGTGCCGGGCCGATAGTTTCAAAACGTCCCTGGTGGGGATGCAAGCCCAAGAGGATACTTTCCAGACAGGTGAAGGGCATCGCCTGGGCACTTTTTTGATGCACAACGGCAATACAGCGCGCCCGTTTCCTTGCGTTTATATTTTGTAAAATCTGACCTTCATAGCGCACCTCCCCCCGGCGCGGGTTTGCCGAGCCACTCAAAATTTTAAACAGCGTACTTTTACCACTGCCGTTCGGGCCAATCAGTGAAAAAAATTCTCCCGCCTGCACTGTAAGGTTGATATTTTTTAAGATCTGGTGGCTTCCATAGTAAAAATCGAGCTGTTTTGCGGACAGGCATGGTAAAAAAGGATTTTTTTTGTTCATAGCTGCCTCCGTGTTTTTCGGGAAAATATATAAAGGAAAAAAGGGCCGCCCAAAAGGGTGGTGAGCACACCCACGGGGATTTCACCACCGGCAAAAAGGCGGGTGGCGTTATCGGCCAGCATGAGCAAAAGCCCCCCTAGCAACGCAGCAAGCGGGATCAGCACCCGGTTATCAGCAGTAAGCCACATCCTTAACAGGTGGGGGATAATCAGCCCCACAAAACCGATTACACCGCTGACGGATACACAAGCTGCGGTTAAAAAAGAACCCAGCACCAGGTAAAGCAGGCGTATTTGTCTGGTATTTACCCCCAAAGACTGCGCCTCTATATCCCCCAAGGTCATCACGTTGAGATCATTAGCAAACACACAGGAAATAAGGGTGGCGACGAGTACGGTGGGCATCACTAAAAAAACATGTTTCCATTGGCGTGAAACAAGACTGCCCATAATCCAGAAGACAATAGCGCTGACCTCTTCACCGGCAGCCACCTTGATGTAGCTGATGCCGGCTGAAAGGATGGCGCTGATGATAATACCCGCGATAATCAGGTTGTTGGTGGTAAACCCCCCGCCGCGGCCGGCAATGAACAGAACTAAAAGCAGGGTTAAAAAAGCAAAGGCAAAGGCAAAGACTGTTGTCGGGAACAGTAGGCCGAACAGAATATTACAAAGGATAGCCAGCGAGGCACCAAATGCAGCACCGGTGGAAACACCCAATGTATAGGGATCGGCCAGGGGATTGCCTAAAATAGATTGAAAGATGGCCCCGGCAACGGCCAGCCCCATGCCGACAAAGATGCTGCAGAGCAGGCGCGGCAGGCGGATCATCCAGACAACAGCGATGGCGTTAGCCTTGACATCCTTTAAAATACTGCCGGTCAGCTTGCCCCACAGGATGTAAAGGGATTTACTGCAGCCAATTTGCATCGCGCCCATGCCCACGGTTAAAATTAGGGTAAACAGGATCAGGGCAAAAAAAACAAAGCCCAAACATATATATCTGCCGCGGTTTCTTTTCCGTTCTAAAATACTGTCCATGAGACCCCCTGGTTCAAAAACAGTTTTGCCCGGGAAAAACTGTAAATAAAGGGAGAATAGTTGTAAAAAGAAGAAATCCATGCAATAAAAAATCCTGCCTTCTGATGCTTAAAGAAAGCAGGATTTTTTCTATTTACCGTACAACGGGCAGCTGTTTTGCAGCTTCCATGTACAACTTTTCAACCAAGAAAAGTATCCATCCTGGCAGTCCTTTTGCACCGAAAGGTCCTGACAAAACCGATGTGAGCCGGCCTTCTGACTCGCATTAAACGCCTCTCGCCTTCCCAGAGATATCTCCAGTGGCCTGATGACAGACGCCTGTTATGCTTACAGCAGCGGTGACTGTGTGAGCTTTTACTCACTTTCCGTTCACTCGCATCGTGTCGTTATTCAATTTTATTACCCGCACTCAAAAGAACCTGTAATCAATCTACCACACTGTTCCAAGAAATGCAATCTTTTTTTGAACTTGACAGAAATGGTTTTTTGCAGGTAGAATAAAACATATAATTTAGTCGCTGCGCTGCGGGAAGTTGGGTTTAAAGCCCACGCGGAGCCGCCGCTGTAAAAGTGGAGCCTGTTTCAAGATGCCACTGTAAGTTGCTTACGGGAAGGCGAAACAAGGCGATGAAACTTGAGCCAGAATACCGGGCGCTGCGAACTAATCACAGGCTAACGGATCTTTGGCCGGCGTGATCGACGCAGATCTAACCCTTTATTTTTGCTGCCCTTCCGTTTGCCGGGAGGGCTTTTTTATTTATAAAAACAGGAAAGGGGGCCGAGCAAAATGTCTAAAGGAAAATTTTACGGTGTAGGCGTGGGGCCGGGCGATCCGGAACTTTTAACATTAAAAGCCCGGCGCATCCTTGAAAAATGTCCTGTGATTGCAGCCCCGCAAACAAAAGGC
>JBMNNQ010000105.1:0-4383 GCA_050942615.1 Dethiobacteria bacterium
CCACATTTTTGGCATTGATGGCAATAAAAGGGGGAAATTTGCCTGAACTGCTTTCGATTCCATGCACACCTTGCATCCCCAGGCCGCCAACATACACAGAGGGCTTTTCATTTTCGCCGATGTTTTTGGTGCGGTCATGCAGATCGTTCCGGCAATTTTCCAGGTAAGCCACAACTTCTGCGGCCCTGTCTTCCTCACCCATGATTTTGCCGACCAGCTTCAGGGAGTCGTATACTTCGCTGCTGAAGGTTGATTGATCACCGTAATCTAAAACTACAACAGGAATACCTGTTTTTGCCTGCAGTTCATCTGACTGGGCCTTGTCTGTCAGGCAGCTGAAGATTACGTCTGGCTTGATAGTGACGAGTTTTTCAGCGTCCGGCTGGGTTTGGGGGCCCCCCTGACCGATTGAAGGCAGTTCAGCCAATTTAGATGCATTGGCTGTGTAGTAAGGTCTTCCTGTAGGACTGTTTTTTTCTAATTCTTCTATCCCAACCACCTTGTCAGCATTGACGTAGCAAACATAACGCAGCGCCCCGGGGCCAATGGCCACCACTTTGTCGGCGGGGGCTGTAAATTCGACTGTTCTTCCGGATAAATCTGTAACCTCGAACGGTTCGCTTCTGTATTCATCTTCTTTTGCAGTTGGCGGTGTTTTTTCTCCGCAACTGACCATACAGGCAGAAATTACGAGTAAAACAGCCAATCCTAAAACCAGAATCGTATCTTTTTTTCGCATTTATTCCCATCCTTTCTTTGGATTTTTGGGTTTAGCATCTATTACAAAGGAACAACAACCGGAATAGAACGGAAACTCTTTACCGCTACCGGAACGGCATAAACTTCTTCTATATTGTTCGGGGTGATTATTTCAACCCCGCCGGCGGCAAAGATGGTGCGTTCTTTTAACAAAATAAATTTATTGGCAAATCTAAGGGCAAGGTTTAAATCATGCATGGTGACCAAGGCGGCAATCTGTTGTTCTTTTACTACTTTATTGACGATTTCCAGTACATCCAGCTGATTTCTCAGATCCAGGTTGCTGGTGGGCTCGTCCAATAACAGCACTTTTGGTTCCTGCGCCAAGGCTCGGGCGATTACCACTTTTTGTAGTTCACCGCCGCTGAGTTCATCGACATAACGCAGTGTAAAATCCTCCAGGCCCAAAACCTTTATAATTTTATTGACGATTTCCATATCCCGGGTGGAGACGTCCCAGGTGATGTGTGGTTTTCTGCCCAGGATGATGGCATCAAAGACTGTAAACCGGCCGCCTTCCTGGCTTTGGGAAACGTAGCCTATTTTTTTTGCGATCTCCCGCCGGTTCAGCTTTGACAGCTCGTTTTTTTCGATAGAGATAACCCCTTGTTGCGGTTCAAGAATCCTGTTGATACACTTAAGCAAAGTTGATTTTCCTACACCGTTGGTGCCCAGGATGGCCAGGCAATCACCTTTGTTTACCTCAAACCTGATGTCGTCCAATACAAGATGGCTGGGGTAATGAAAAGCAACACCTTCAGCCGAAAGAATCATTTTCTTTTAAACCCCCTTGACAGAAGATATAAGAACAGCGGTGCACCCAGGAAGGACGTTATGGCACCCACAGGCAGGATTATCGGTTTGATAATAATCCTGGCCAGGGTATCTGCAGCCAGCAACAAGAGGCATCCCATCACAGCGCTTCCGGGGATCAGGAAGCGGTGATCACCGCCGATAATTCTTCGCATCATGTGTGGTGCGACTAGCCCGATGAAACCAATAATCCCCAAAAAGGCAACTGCAACCGCAGAAATTAAAGAAGAGATCAGCATGCCGCCCACCCTCAGTTTACCCACATCAACGCCCAGACTTTTAGCGGTTTCTTCGCCGCTGGAAAGAGCGTTATAATCCCACCTGTGCAGCATAAAATAAAGCAACCCCAGAGCAACAAGGAGAGCCATGATGCCTGTTTCATGCCACGAAGCCCTGCCAAGATCGCCGAAGGTCCAGAAAACAATTGCTGCAATTTTAACATCCTCGGCAAAATACTGGATGAGGGTGGTTGCCGCTGTAAAAAGTGAACCCAGGGCCACCCCTGCCAGGATCATGCCTTCCGGTGTAACACCTACAAGGCTGGACAGAAAAAGGATTACCAACGTGGCAGCCATGGAAAATATGAAGGCTGAAATGGTTAAAATGTAAGGGTTATTAATGATTACTGCATCAGTGCTGCTGGTTTGGATGCCCCCGGCGCCCAGAACAACGATTGCAAAAGCAGCGCCAAAGGCGGCCCCTTGTGCAATACCCAATGTAAATGAATCGGCAAGCGGGTTTCGAAGGATGTTTTGCATCACACAGCCAGCGATGGCTAACCCTGCACCGGCTACAATGGCTGCTACCACGCGCGGTAGTCTGATGTTCCAAATTATGATTTCCGAGCTTTCAGTTCCCCTGCCCAACAGTGTTGTTACCACTTGTCCCGGGGTAAGATCTGCAGAACCGGCACAAATAGCGATTATCCCGAACAGCACTATAAGTATAATGAGGGAAAGGATAACCAAGGTTTTCCTTCCAGTGTATTTTAAATAACTATTGGGTATGTTTTTATTGGTATTATTGACTGTTTCCTGTTCCATTAATTACACCCCTGGCTGTCAATTGTCCTAATGCGGTCTGGCTGAACTAGGAACTGTTTTTTCGATCAGTTTTTCAAAATTCTGTTGCAAGGAACCTGTTTGCAGAGGGTTACCCCTTAGGTTTGCTTCTGAAATGGCAGGCGAATATGGTATGGTGCCGGCGATATCTATTTTTAATGATTCCAGTGTTTCCTTTAAATAAAGCCCTGTTTTGGTATCGACTTTATTCAGTATTACAAAAAAAGCCTTACCTGCTTCGCTGGCCAATAAGGCTGCTTTTTCAGCCAGTAATATTGCTTCATGTGAAGGATCAACGATCATCAGTACAGCATCAACACCTTCAAATACACCCCTGCCAAAGTGCTCCACACCTGCCTCTGTGTCTACAAGCACCCATTCATCCAGCTTATTTTTTAGCTTATTTAAAAATTCACGTGCAAGTGAACCCATTGGGCAGGCGCACCCCTCATGACTGTGTTCAATTTTTCCGATCTGCAGCAAACCAACAGATTCCTTCCAGGACACACTCTTCGGGGGAAGCTGGTCAATGCTGCTTTCTTCTGGCAGCATGCTGATTTCCTCCGTAAAGTTACTTTTTAAAGCAGCTGTAATTTGTTCCATAGCAGCTTTTTTCCCGCCCAGTTCATCCATCAAGGTTTTTTCCGGGGTTTGAACGCCAAGCATCTTACCCAGTCCCAGGTTAGACTCATCGGTATCAACCACTAAAACCTTACCCCGCTTCCCCAGAACATCTGCGAGCATCGTGACGACAGTACTTTTGCCACTTCCTCCCCGACCACATACAAGTACTTTTGGCAACTGTCATTCCTCCTTTTGTTTTTCAAACCATCCAATCCGGGCTTCTGCAATGCTGTCTATCTTGCTGGAGTAGGGTTTTAAATCCAGTAGGGGGGTGCCTTCTACTGCCTCAATTCCTTTGACAAAAAGGCGGTTATCTTCACGGCGTAACAGTTCGACAACAGAAAAGGCAATCGGGTTGGGCCGTGACGGCGATCGACAGGCAAACACACCCCTGGGTTCTGGGCCAAAAGGTGTTATTGTTTGCAATGTTTCTCTTTTGGCAAGGTGAAACCAATATAAAACGATCAGGTGTGATGCGCTATCTATGTCTTTAAGAGCCTCCCTATATTCGGGGTGGATTTCCAATTCAACCTGCTTGTCTGAATAACGTCCCTGGTGTGGTGCGTCATCCGGCGATTTATAAGGGCTGTGGATGACACCAATAGGTAACAGTTTTATGCTGTTCACCTCCTTTTTTTAGTTATTAAAACAAAAAATATAAAAGATAACATTTTGGTGAAAACTGTTGTTGTGTATTATTGTTCAACATACTATTTGCGTCGTTTCATGTCGTCGAAACCGCCCGGTATTAACCGGCCCGGGCCGTGGGTGCTACTATTTTAAAATTCGTGGTATTTATAAGAAATCCTTCTTTTTTTGTATAAATATTTTTAAGCTGGGTTGACGGGTAGAAAGAAAAAAGGCGATCCAATGGGATGGATCGCCCCAAAAAATCTTGCAGGGGTGGAACCACCCCTGCAGGGTGATGTATCTGGCTTTGAAAGATCCCAGCAAAAAAAGCGCTTGTTCTTTCGATGCTGCCAGTAATAAGGTGGCTAGGAGGCTTTAATTAGTCTGGCTGAATTGATAACTACAATTACAGATCCGATATTATGTGCCAGTGCGCCTGTGACGGGGGTTAAAAAACCGATGCCGGAGGCGGCCAGGGCCAGTATATTAAAAATTG
>JBMNNQ010000001.1:0-93258 GCA_050942615.1 Dethiobacteria bacterium
TTTGGTGTGGATAATAAATCAAAACCCCGCAATCGGTATAGTAGGGTGTGATATTAAACCCCTTGCCGGCTAAAATATCTTCATTTAACTTCTTTCCCACCCCCCCCAAGTCGCCGCTTAAAATAAGATCATAATGGTCCGGATTCCGTTCCAGTTCCACAAAATGATTATAAATGGTATCTGCGGCAGCCGGGGCCATTGCCGTCCCCAAGGAATAGGGATCTTTTTCCCCGGCATCGACAACCTTGCCGGTGGTTAAGGCTTCAATGCAGGGGCCCTCTCCCCCGGCCGGGCCCAAAACAACAGCTCCTGCCCCTGTCACAGTCCACTGACTGTAACCGGGTTTTTGGAAACCGTATTCTGTTGGGTAACGGTACTGCCTTTCTGCAGAACAATTGTGGCTGGAGGTGGCCACTAAAATATGCTTTGCAAAACCGCCCTGGATAAGCATTGCGCCCAGCGACAGCCCTTCTGCCAGGGAGGAACAGGCACCGAAAATGCCCAGGTAGGGTATGGCCAGGCTTCTGGCACAAAAAGTTGATGAAATAACCTGGTTTAAAAGATCCCCGCCAATATAGTAGTCCATATCTTCCGGGGCCAAACCAGCTTTGCCCAGGGCTAAATAACAGGCCTCCTCCAGCATGTGGCGCTCAGCCCTTTCAAAACTTTTTTCGGCCAGGATGTTATTCTCGTAATGTCGATCAAAAAAATTTGATAAAGGCCCCAAACTTTCTTTGGGGCCTGCAACTGTTGCTGCAGAAAGAAAAGCAACTTTTTTTCCCAGCAGAACACTCTGTTTGCCAACTTTTTTTTGTTCAGTATAGACCTGCAACTTTTAATTCATCCCCCACCTAAAAAACTATTTCCCCCGGAACAGGATTTTTTTTCAAATTAGGGCTGAAATAAGCCCCACAATAAAAGCGGTAACCACCCCAAACATGATTACCGAACCGGCCAAGCCAAACATTTTGGAACCGGTTCCCAAAACCCAGCCTTCCCTTCTGAATTCAATGGCCATGGAAACCACAGAATTGGCAAAGCCGGTAATCGGCACGGCTGTTCCAGCGCCTGCCAAGTTTGCAATGTTATCAAATACCCCCAGGCCGGTAAGCAAGGCGGCAATAAAAATGACAGTTGCTACAGTGGGGTTTCCCGCCTGCTGCGGGGGTACCCCCAGAGAAATATAAAAATTCAGGATTAACTGTCCCAAAAGACAAATTGCGCCCCCAAAAAGAAAAGCCGAGAGAACGTTTTTTACCAAAGGGGGTTTGGGTTGCTTTAACCGGCTCCAATTTTTAACCCAATTTAAATCCACAAGTATTTCTTCATCTTTTTGCTGGTAATTAACGGTGCCCCACCTGCCTTAGGCTTAATTTAACGGTTTTCCAACACTTCAAAGGCCAACTTCACGTTTGCCTTATATTCGACTACCTCATCGTTTTCAACATTGGCCGTGAAGTTTTGTACCTCTACCCCGGTAATGCCTTCCACTGTTTCAGAAGCTTTTTGCACGGCATCCTGGACTGCGTCCTCCCAGCTTAAATCCGATGCACCGATCAATTCAATTATTTTGGCTACACTCATTGTTCCATCCTTCCTTTCATCTTTTATATTTTATTGAAAGTTTAACGGCTTTAGTTTGCCACATATCTCCTGCATTTATTCCAGTTTGCAGCGGTTAAAAAGATGCCGGGTTTAACTGGGCAAAACCTTAACAGTGAATATAAAAATCAGCTGGTAGATAACCGCCCGCTTGCAGGTTATAAACAGCTGCGGGGTGAATCACAACCCGTGAACGGCGGGGAACTTGTTCTTTGGGAGGCAGCAGTGAATAAGTTAAAATAAAGGTGAAAAAGGCAACGGCTAAAATAATAATCATTATTAAAAAAACTAACTGTTGACTTTTTTGCATTTCTGTTTCCCCCTGAAATAACTTTTTTGGGTAATTATTTCTTTTTCTATTATCCCTCCCGGTTATTTCTTTTATAACAAAAAAAGGCCTTGCTAAAAAAACAGGGCCTTTCAGATCCCCTTCTGAAGGGAAAAAGGGTGAAACCAATCTATAGACATTCCAGCCCTTTAATCACCTTTTTTTAAAGTATCCATGGCCTTTTTTTCCAGGCGGGAAATGTGTCTTTGGGATAAACTCATAATTTGTGCAGTTTCCTCCTGGCTTTTTTCCAGAAAATAGCGCAAAATAATGATCTGTTTTTCACGCGGAGGAAGTGTTTGCAGCTTTTCCTGTAAAATAATATTATTAATAATTGTATCAAGGTTGAAATTCAGGTTTTTTGTTTTGGAAATAAAAGTGCCGGAAGTTTCATCCGTCAGCGGGACGGTAGGCTGCTGCAGTTCCATTAGCCAAACAATCTCTTCCTTGGGCAGCCCTGTCTTCGCAGCAATTTCTTCTAAATGCGGTTTTCGCTGTAGCTTCTGTTCCAGGTTGTCCCTTTCCTGAAGAAGCTTGTCAAGGCGCGTATAATGGGAACGTGAAACTTTAAGGAGATGCCCGTTTTGGCGCAGGCAGGCTTTGATATTGCCCAGGATAAAAGGAACAGCATAGGTGGAAAACTTTGCCCCTTTTTGGGGATCATATTTCCGTAAAGCCTTGAGCAACCCGATACAACCTTCCTGAAAAATATCTTCATAGTCAACTGTTTGCGTGGGGTAGCGGCGGCAAAGAGCATGTACTAAGGGCAGGTTAAAGGAAATCAGTTTTTCCCTGGCCCGGGAATCGCCCTCTTTGTTTTTATAATAGAGTTCCTCTAATTCTTTTTCAGAATAAAGCGGCATAGCAGTAACCCTTTCAATGATTTTTTTCCGTGCTTTTGCCGAAGGTTTTAAGCATTTTTATAACCGTTCCTTTTCCCGGGGCAGATTCGATTGTAACCTGATCCATAAAGTTTTCCATAATGGTAAAACCCATGCCAGATCTTTCCAGTTCAGGTTTGTCTGTGTAAAGAGGCTCACGCGCTTGGGCAATATCCTTGATGCCCTTGCCGGAGTCATGTATTTCCACAAAAAACTGCTGTTTTTCGATTAAGGCCCTGATTCTGATGATGCCTGTGTCGTGTTCATAGGCATGCAGAATGCTGTTGGTTACAGCTTCCGAAACAGCAGTTTTCAGCTCATTAATCTCTTCCAGGGTGGGATCTAGGCGTGCAGCAAAAGCAGCCACCACAACCCGTACAAAACTCTCGTTTTCAGATTTTGCCGGTACTTCCAGGGCCATATAGTCCGTCATTTTTTTTATTGTGTATTCCTCCAAGTCAGCCAGCACCTCCAGTTTACAATTAGCTTTCCCCCGTGTGGGGCAGTCAGGAATTTAAGGATTTTTCTGCAGTGTAACAAATATTATTTAAATTTTGCCAGCGCCTCATCTTCGTCACTGCAAACAGGTATTATTTTCAACAGACCGCCTAACTGCATTATCCTTTGATTATGCTTATCCAGTCCACAGATGACAATTTCACCCCCCCGTTCCCTAATCTGTTTATAACGGCCCAGAATAACCCCCAGCCCCGAGCTGTCCATAAAAGTCAGGTTTTCCAAATTTAAAATCAGGTTTTGAACAATATTTTTTTTCAGTTCCTTTTCCACCGGCTGGCGAAAATAATTTGCAGTGTGGTGATCCAGTTCCCCCCTTAGTCTAACGATCAGGTTGTACCTTTTGCGGATCAACTGTACCTGCAACAATAACTCCCCCTTTTCCTCCATCTGGAAAATACTTCTACGTCTTTCTTAAATTTCCTGCAAAAAAAAAGCCCATCAGGGCTTTTTAGTTGCTAACCAACAAACTTTAACCAGATTTTAAAATACCGGGAAAATAGTAGGGGTATAGAAGCTTTGTTAATATTCTCTGCCGTCACCAGGTCAACTTCCCGCAGTACCTTTTCACCGGCAGTTACTTTTATTTGACCGACCTTACTGCCTGCAGCAAGCGGAGCCCCCAGTTTTTTGGGCAGAAAGGTTTCTGTGGTATATTGAATTTCTTCACCTTTTTTCAGCAACATGCTTAAGTTTTCGTTAACAAGAACGTCAACCTCTGCAACATGCCCCTTTTCTACAGGCAACCGCGCTATTTTTTCTTTTTCTGCCGCCAAAGGAATATATTCATAATTGGCAAAGCCGTGGTTAAGCAGGCTTGCAGCTTCTTCATAGCGTACCTGGCTGGAAGGCGCATTTAAAATGACCGCCAGCAAACGGGTATTTTCCCTTTTTGCCGTTGCAGAAATGCTGTGCCCTGACTGCCGGGTAAACCCGGTTTTGATACCATCGCAATGGCGGTAGTCAAAAATCAGGCGGTTTGTATTGCTAAGGTACACCTTGCCGCTTTTAATCTTGCCTTCCAGGAAGTTTTCATCCATCCAGATTTTAGTCCAGTTAAAAAACAGGGGGTGCTTGATTATTTCCCTGCTCATCAGGGCCACATCATAAGCGGTGGTGATATGTGCTTCATGATGTAAACCGGTGGGGTTGACAAAATTTGTGTTTTTCATCCCCAACTCCACGGCCCGCCTATTCATCCGTTCCGCAAAGGCTTCCACACTGCCGGCCAGGTGTTCGGCTACTGCTACAGCAGCATCGTTGGCCGAGCCCACGGTAATGCCGATTAATAAGGATTCCAGATCAACAACGTCACCGGCGCTTAAAAAAATTTCAGAGCCGCCCATGGAGGAGGCCCTTTCCGAAATAGCAACCTGATCCTCTAACTTTACTTCCCCTTTGTTTAAATCCTCCATCACCAGCAACAAGGTCATTATTTTGGTTATGCTAGCAGGATAAAGCTGCTCATGTTCATTGCAGGCATAAATAATTTCCCCCGTTTCCGGTTCCATCAGCAGGGCAGCCTTGGCATGAATTTTGGGGTTAAAAGCTTGCACAGTTTGACCTGCCGGCAAAAGGAACAGGAGAAAAAAAAGTATTGCCAAGAAAAATACCTGGTAGGCCTTATTTAGTAATTTTACTTTCATGAACTGTATCCCTCCTGCCTTTATTTTCTCCACTGTTTATAAAATGATACTTCAGGCAGGGGGCACAGCAAGGTTGTGTTTAGCAGGGAAAAGGAGGCACTACCCCATAAACAAGCGGTAAGTCAGCCGGTTTTTCTTCACCGATAGCAAAGGCGCTGTTTAGCCCCTTCAGGGCGTCTTCTATCATGTTTTTGTCGTTCCCGTGGGCGCAGGCCAGCGTTTCACCTTCTTCAACATAATCGCCAACCTTATGGCTGAGCACCACCCCTGCGGCAGGATCAATCCGCTGTTCCTTATAAAATCTTCCCGCCCCGAGTAAGGCAGCAACCTGGCCAATTTTTCCAGCATGTATTTCCCGCAAATAGCCGGCCCGGGGGGCTGCCATTTCCTGTTTGTATTTTGCGGTTGGAAATAAAGAGGGATCATCACAATAAGCGGTATCCCCCCCCTGGGAGGCTACCAGTTCCTTAAATTTGGCCAGTCCGGCACCGCTATTCAGGAGCCGTGCCAACTCTTCCTCTCCTTCATCCGGGTTTCGCACCTTATCAACCAAAGCCAGCAGGTAGCCTCCCAGCAACAGGCTGAGCTGTTCTAAATCAGCCGGGCCCTCTCCCCTTAAAACAGACAGCGCTTCTTTGACTTCCAAAGCATTGCCCACAGCAAACCCCAAGGGCTGGTTCATGTTTGTAACAACGGAAACAACCTGCCGTCCCATCTCGTTACCGATACGGAACATGGTTTCAGCCAACTGGAAAGCTGCTTCCCTTTCCTGTATAAAGGCGCCTTTTCCCAATTTAACATCCAATAAAATGGCATTGGCCCCGGCAGCTATTTTTTTACTCATGATTGAAGCGGCAATCAAAGAAAGGTTTTCTACTGTACCGGTTACGTCCCGCAGGGCATAAAGTTTTCCCTCGGCCGGTGTCAGTTTTTCAGTTTGTGCCATAATGGCTAAGTTGTTTTTTTGAACTAATTCTATAAACCGGTTGACAGAGAGCTGTGTATTAAAGCCGGGGATACTTTCCAGCTTATCAATTGTACCCCCTGTAAAACCCAGTCCCCTGCCCGAAATTTTGGCTAAAGGCACACCTGCTGCAGCCACCAGGGGAGCCATGATCAGCGTGATCTTATCCCCCACCCCCCCGCTGCTGTGCTTATCAGCGACCGCTGTTCCCAAAAATGAAAAGTTGAGCACTTCTCCGGATTCTGCCAGGGCTGCTGTAAGCGCGATGATCTCCTTGGTATTCAACCCCTGAAAATAGATGGCCATTAAAAGGGCGGCCATCTGGTAATCGGGCACCTCCCCTGAATTAAAGGCGTTAATCAGAAAATAGATTTCTTCCTTGGAAAGTGTTTCACCGTTCTTTTTTTTGTTAATTAAATCCAAAGCTTTCATTGCCTTTCGCTTCCTTCCCGGAATAGTTTCCCGGCAAAACTTTGGCCGTCAACAGTTGGTTTGCAACCCAGCAGTTGTGCCACGGTGGCTCCTAAATCAGCAAAGCTTTTTCTGGTACCTAAGTCTATAGCCGTAATATCCGGACTATAAATCAGTAAGGGAACATATTCCCTGGTATGATCAGTGCCCTTAAAGGTCGGGTCACAACCGTGATCTGCCGTAATGGCCAGCAGATCCCCTGCCCTTAAAAGATGCAGGGCCCGTTCTAAAAAAAGATCAAATTCCTCCAGGGCCCGGGCAAAACCCCGCGGATCATTGCGGTGACCGTAAAGCATATCAAAATCAACCAGGTTGGCCCATAAGATCCCTGTAAAATTTTCCTGCAGGGCATCGTTGATGACCTGCATAATATTTTGGTTGCCTGTAGCCGGGAGGTGGCGGGTAATATTTTTACCGGCGAAGATGTCACTGACTTTGCCCACAGTCCAAACCTGGTGGCCTGACTCCAGGGCTAAACTCAGGATTGTCGGCCCCGGAGGGGGCAGGGAATAGTCCCGGCGTCCGGCTGCCGACCGGACAAAATTGCCGGGAACGCCCTCAAAGGGCCGGGCGATAACCCTGCCCAGGGCATGTTTTCCTACAAAAATTTTCTCCCGGGCCTTTGAACACCACGCATAAAGGGTATCCAAGGGTACCACATCCTGGTGGGCGGCGACCTGAAAAACGCTGTCGGCTGAAGTGTAAACAATAGGGCAACCGGTTTGTAAATGCTTTTCACCAAATTTTTTAATAATTTCTGTGCCGGAATAGGGAATGTTCCCCAAAACCCCCCGGCCGGTTATTTTTTCAAAAGAAGATATTATTGCCGGGGGAAAGCCCTGCGGGTAGAGGGGAAAGGGGTCTTTTTGCACCAAACCGGCCAGTTCCCAGTGTCCTGTGGTGGTATCCTTTCCCGGGGAAAGCTCCGCCATTTTTCCATGGGCTCCTAATATTTTTTCCGGCGCGGTTATTTTTGCAAAATATTTTTCTGTCAGGATTTTTTTTAAGCCCAGGGAAATTAGGTTGGGGATCCTGATTCCTTTATTTTGCCGGATCACATGGCCCAAGGTGTTGCTGCCCTGATCTCCGAACTGCTCAGCATCAGGTAAAGCACCGACACCAGCACCGTCCAAAACAACAATGAAAACCCTGTTGATTAAAATGGCTGTAACCTCCTTCAGGCTCGCGGATGGGTTTTTGCATAAATTTCTTTAATTTTTTTCTGTGTAATTTGTGTATAAATTTGGGTAGTGGAAATATCGGCATGGCCGAGCATTTCCTGTACAGAGCGCAGATCGGCACCGTTTTCCAGCAGGTGTGTAGCAAAGGAATGGCGCAGGGTATGGGGGGTAATATTTTTATCGAAATTGGCTTTCAAGGCATATTTTTTTAAAATCTTCCAAAAACCCTGTCTGGTAAGACGTTTACCATGCTGGTTCAAAAAAAGTGCCTTTTCACCCCCGTCTTTAAGCAGTTTGGGCCTGCCGGCCCGGAGGTATTCATGTACACTGCGCATGGCCATGGAACCAAGCGGTATCATTCTTTCTTTGTTGCCTTTGCCTACACATTTCAAAAATCCTGTTTTCAGGTTGATGTTGTCCAAATCCAAAAAAACCAGTTCTGAAACCCGGACACCGGAGGCATATAATAGTTCCAGCATGGCTTTATCCCGCAGGCCGAAGGTTTCCTTGGTTTCCGGCTGTTCCAGCAGGAGTTCCACGTCCTTTAAAGAAAGGACCTTGGGTAATTTTTTTTCATTGCGGGGTGATTCTGTTTCGGCGGCAGGGTTTTTCTGTACAATCCTTTCTTGCAGCAGATAGTTATAGAAAGAACGGATGGCAGCCAAGTGCCTGGATAACGTGGAGGGGGCCAGGCCCTTGTTTTTTTCATGCAGGAGAAACTGTGATACAGTATTCCTGGAGGTATCTTCAAAGCGAACAACATGTTGTTGTTTTAAAAAATGCAGATACTTTTGCAGGTCACGCTGGTATGAATCCAGGGTGTTGGTAGCCAGTCCTTTTTCTACAAAAAGGTAGCTGATAAAATCTTTTAAAACCCTTTCCATCCAAAATAATCCCCTTTAGCTAGATCCCGACAATTTTAATAAGTTATTCCACATCTTTGGCTAAAACCCTTTTTTAAACAATAAGATACCTGTTTACAAAAGGTCTGGCTGGTTAAATGATGGAAACTGACAGCTGCATGAATACCGGCGTAATGTAGGCTTCTACCAAACCCCCGGCCAGAATAACGAGCAGGATCATAAACATAAAATAACAGTACTGCCGGTAGTAGGGTTTTCTATCAATTTGTTTTTTGAGCAGCCGATCGTTAAGTTTTAAAAGCGAAAAAGCTGTGGCGGTGGTCACAGCTGCAATATATGCAGGCATCAAGATCAGGTTGTGGGGCAGAAGAGCTGCTACACAAAAAATTACCCCCTTCAGGGCGACAAGGCGGACTAAAAAGGCAGCTGTAAAGCCGAGCGCAAAACCTTTGCACATTAAAAAAAATAAGGTAAAAGGAAAACCAAACCATGCCAAACCCAATAACCAGATGATTAGTAAAAATAGAAGATTTTTACGGAATGAGGCCCGCAAGAGTTCTACGGGATGTAATGCCGTAAGGTTTTCACTTTTCAAGCTTTCAAAAAAGAAAGCCAGCGTTGATTTTAATTCTGTTAACTGCCCCTCCCCTAAAAAACGAAGCAGCAGGGCCCCGGCGATGATCCCGACCAGAAAAAAAGAGACTACAACTGTATATATGCCCAGGTTTTCCCTGATGTATACAAGTAGCGCCCGGCGCAGCTTTAAAAACATATAATCCCCCGCCTCAAGGTTGTCCTTTGCTACATAAATATGATTACAGGCAGGGGAATATGTTTATTATATTCACTTGGGGTTACGGGCAGGGAGGGCTTACAGGATCATTTTATTGTGTTTTTCTGCAGCAGCTTTTCACAAAAACATGCTGTAGCTGCTATTGCAGCAAAAAACGCCGGGTCTTCCTGTAGACTTCTACCCATGGATTGCAGCCTGTAAGTTTCCTGGGCAGAAGCGTCAAAAGGGGGTGTTTTGCTGATCAGGGTAACTTTATGTTTGGAAAACAGCCTGGAAGCCCGCAGCTGTTTATAAAGTATCAACATCTTTTCCCGCGAAAGGCGCGGCAAAGGCAGGTAGGCCCTTTCCCGGGATATCTCGCCAAGGGCTGTCAGAACATGGTGGCTCAAGCCGTAATGCCTGTTTCTTTTTTCAGCAAAACTGAGGCGCGGAATAACCACCGGCAACCCCTGAAATTTACGCACCCGTTCTACATGTTCCCCCTGTTCAATACCGCTGTAACCATAACGTGTGGCAGTGCCAACGACTCCCGGCCCGGGGGCCAGTAAAATAACGTCTGCATTTAGGGCCTCCTTGGCGGCAATCAAAGCGGTGTAGGCATTTACTGTTTCCAGATCTCCCCCAAAAGCCTGCCCGTAGGTTACTGTTCCCGCCAATAAGCGATCCGCTTGCAGGCGGTGCACAGCGTTGCTCAAATACAAGGGCAGGGCTGCACTGTCGGTCATGACATAGACAATTTTTCTGGCAGGATTAATTTTTTTAAGCATCAAAGTAAAAGGGGCGACCATGCTATGCAGCTCACCGATAATCACCGGTGTGTTTTTTAGCCCAGGGTATCGTTTTAAAGCTGACTCTGGTTCCTTGTCGCCAAGTATTTCTTCGTAGGTCTGTACCTTGAACTGCAAAGGGGTATAGCGTAATTTAATAATATGACCGTGCGGACTGAAGGTCATCCGTTGACAGGCATGATTGGCCATTACAAAATGAAAGCCGCCGCTGCCCAATTTTAATTTTACGGCCGTGGTGTTTAACAGAACCCGGTGGCCCGGCAAGGCAGCACCGGTCAGACCGGTATAATTCAAGGCCTTTTCTTTTTTTCCCTCCAGCCTTATTTCCAGGCATTGCAACCCTTTTCTTGACCAGAGCACGTTTTCGACTACCCCCGGCATGGTACTCAGCATTTATTAATTCCCCTTTCCGGCAGGTCCCCGCAAAAACAACAATTTGCCTTCCAAAAACCTGCTGAATGAAAACTTTTCACCAAAATAATGCAGGATCGCCAATAAAGCTGTTAAAAATAACAACACCCCAGGGGAGGATACGGTAATTAAATAAAAACCCAGGGCCCCGCCTAACAGATAAGCCCCGGCATCACCAAGCATAATTTTCTGTTTTAATTCCCAGTACAGATAAATATAAAGGGCGCTCCAAAGAGTAAAAAGTGGTAAAATATTAACCTTATAAACCAGGATAAAAACAAAAGAAAACAGGAAGAAAAATTTTGCTGCCCGGGCCGGCCTGGTATCCAGGAGGTTGAAAAAATTAGAGAACAGGGCCAGGAAGATCCCCTTTAACAACCATTCCCCCCCTGATCCACCCCCCGGCGCGGCAACAAGTGTTCCCAAAATTAACCCGCCGGCTGCTTTATAAAGGCCTGTAGTGATCTCCCCTTTGCACCAAAATTTTTGGAAATGACCGCGAAAACCCTTGCAACTTTTTTCGCCCTGCAGGTCGTCGTACATACCCAAAAAAGTAATGCCGCCTAAATATAAGAACATTACACCGGGAATCAATTTTTCCTGTAAGATAAAAGAATTAAAAAAAATTACGCCGGCCAGGGCGGCCAGCAGAATCAGCCCTCCCCCCGTAACGATTTTGGTTCCCTTGAAATTAGTGGCGCAAACATTTTTTGCGCTTTGCACCTGAATAAAACAGGGTGTTAATAAATAAGCAACCAGAACCGGTACCAGGATGACCAGGAAGGATAATGAAAGAGCCTCCGGCATATAATTTGTCCTCCGTATATTTATTGTTTTTAAATTGCGGGCTAATTTAAAAAGTCATAGCTGTATAGCCAAAACATTTTCATTATTGCATAGAACTGGCTGCCCCTGTGCAAAAAGGCCCGGCAGCTATTGTCCCCAAAACGGTGTTTCATCTGTACCGGTATCTCTTTAACCCGGAACCCCTTTCTTAAACTTTCAATTGTCAGTGCCACCTCTGCTGCAAAACCTTCCACAGGAAAGGTCAGGGCTTCCCATAAATTGCGTTTGAGAACGCGCTGTCCGGACAACGGGGCGGCCATTTTTTGTCCGGTATAATAGCAGATCCCCCAGTTGGCCAGTGCCTTGACCAGCCCCAGCCCGGCCCGCTTCGGTGCCTGAAAGGAACCGATAGCCATATCCGTTTCATCAGCTGAAACAGATGCAATCAACTTGCGAAATTCCCGGGCAGTTTCCCCCAGGTCAGCATCTACAAAAGCCAATATTTCCCCCCGGGCCAACCGGGCCCCTTCCCGCATAGCCTGGCTTTTACCTTTATTTTTGGAAAAACGGCAGACAGTCGCGCCTGCCTCCTGTGCTTCCCCGGAAGTGTGATCTGTTGAACCATCATCAACCACAATGATTTCTTCAATTGCTTTCACTGCCTGTAATGCCTGCACCGTTTTTCCGACCCAGCCTTCTTCATTGTAGGCGGGGACAATAGCCGAAACCTGCATTTTCTTTTTTACCTCCGATCCGTCAACCCCTCTGCCTGCAAGCTTTCTAAAATATTTAGCCTGTTGTGAAAACTATCCAAAGCCTGTTCCTTGAAAACAACCCCCTTCAGCCCCGCAGAGGTATTTGTCATTTTTTCTTCCGGCGCATTAATCCAGAAAATAGTATTCCCTTTTTGACCTATGCGCTGGACAAGATCCAGGCAAAAAGAATCCAGTTCTCCATAGGTAACAAAGAGACCCCTACAGGCGGTTTGTTTTTGCAGTGCTGGATCAGCAGTTGCAGTTGCTAAATTATTTGTTTTTAAAAATAACAATTTTTTTGCTGCCAACCATTTAAAGACTTCGTTGGCAGGCAGATTATTTTCTCCCAAAATCATCAGTTCCAGGGCATCACCCAACAGCAAAGGAGAAATTGCCTTTGGCTGTAAGGCAGGAAAATCAACGTTTTTTTCGCTAAAAAATTTCTGCCAGGAACTTGTATCTGCAAACACCAGGGCTTGGTAACTGCAACCGCATAAATCCAAAAAATCTGCTAAATCTGCAGGCAAATACTCCTGAACGACAACTGTTATTTTTACATTTTCCAGTTTGTCCTGCAATAACAGAGGACTAAGGTGGCTTGCCTCCAGGGCTTCCCAGCGCAAGATCTCGTCCTTCAGGTGTGAGGAAGAAAGAAACTGGGTTTCCACTTCTTCCTGATGACGCCGGATTTCATGCCTCAGTTCTTCTATGACAGCAATTTGACTGGTAATAAGGGCCTTTTCTCCCATGGAAGCGCCAAATAAGATGCCAATACCTAGAGCTAAAAAAACAGCTATTAGGAAAACAATGTGATTTTGTTGCTGATCCATGGCCTTATCTGCATCCCTTTATTTAATGTAGTCCCAACTTCCAGGAAAATAGATAGAGAAAATGGCGTACCAGGGGTGAAAAGGCAGCCATGACAGCTACGGGAAAAAGAGCTGCCGCCAATAAGGCGGTGAGGTGATGCCACTTTAGCCCTCCCTGATATAAATTGGCCAGGCCTTTGGCGTCAACGAGCTTATGCCCGACCTTAAGACGCACTAAAAAGGTGGAGGCCATCCCCTTGCGTCCTTTTTCCATAAAATCAAGCAGGTGCGAATGGGAACCCACGGCGACTATTAATTCTGCTTTTTTTTCATAAGACAATAAAAAGGCTAAATCCTCGCTTGTACCGGGTGCAGCAATAACCTTCGCTTTTAACCCCAGCTGGGAAATACGCGCCATTCCCGGTGCAAAGCCATTGCGATAGGCATGCACCACAATTTCATCCGCTGCTTTTAAGGTCGCATCTGCTACACTGTCCATATCCCCGATAATAAGATGCGGCCTTAAACCTATTTCACACAGTGCGTCGCCCCCACCGTCAACGCCGACCAGTACGGGTTTGATATCCCTGATATACGAGCGAATCAGCCTTAGATCCTGTTTGTAATTTTTACCCCTGATGACAATCAGGACATGTTTACCGGCAAACTGGGTTTTAAGTTTTGGTATTTCCAGTTTGCCCAAAATTAAATGTTTTTCCTTCTTCACATAATCAAGGGTGTTTTGGACAAAAAGATCCAGTTGGCGGTCAATATTTTTTTCAGCCAGTGCTATTTTGTGCTGCAGAAACTCCCGCCTGACGACCCTGCCCTGGCCAACCTTTTTCCCCCGGCAATAAACGGAATTTCCTTCAATTTTGATCGTTTCCCCCTCCGGGATAAGAAAAAATATTTTATCGCCAACATCATCAAGGGTATAAACGCCTTTTTCCCAAAGGTATTTGGCTCCTTGGGCGGGATATTTCCCGGTAAAAATGTGAGAGGCATTGATTACGGCTTTAACCTTTTTTTCGACAAGCTCCTGGGCAGCCAGCTCGTCGAGATCCCGGTGTGCGATCAGGGCGATATCCCCCGGTTGCAGTCTCTTGCAAAGCCTTTTCGTTTTACGATCTTTTTTTAAGACGCCCTGTACAGCTTTGTCTTTTCCCCTAAATATCATCTCTGTTTGACAATGCTCCAATGCTCTAGTTGTTTATAGTTAGTATGTATAATTGACCGCCACTTTATAAGAAAAACATAAAAACAGGACACCTTTTGCTAAAAAGTATCCTGTTTCAGTTTAAAACAAAGGATTATGTAAGCAAAACTAAACTTTCTCAATAAATAAAATATGCTGCCCTGCCAAGCAGTGGCCATTTAAATATATGTCTGTCGAGATCTATTGCACTTTATATTCATATTTTTTATTCTTCAAACGGATACGATCGGCAATCAGGGCAATGAATTCAGAATTTGTAGGCTTTCCTTTTTCTGTATTTATTGTATAACCAAAGAACTTCTTAATTGTTTCAACACTGTTTCTGGACCAGGCCACTTCAATAGCATGGCGGATCGCACGTTCCACCCTGCTCGGTGTGGTTTCAAATTTTTCAGCAATACGGGGATA
Source organism: Dethiobacteria bacterium (assembly GCA_050942615.1). GTDB lineage: Bacteria > Bacillota > Dethiobacteria > DTU022 > UBA8154 > JAAZMI01. Next base: position 14,419 of record JBMNNQ010000001.1, read on the forward strand.
GAGAACCTTTGTTACCGAACCTAAAAGTTCTATTTCCTCGACGACCATGGCAATAGCATCGCGCAGATAAAGGTAGCCCTTTATATGGGCCGGTATACCAATCTCGTGAATTATTTTGGTAATCTCCTCGATGAAGTTGTTTTTTTCCCTTTGCGGGGCCCTTTCCAAACTTGCAAGCGGGGCCCTTTGAATGTTAATTTGGTTTCTCCCCAACTGCCGGATTCTTTCTGCTAAAACCTCCAGGTTAAACGGTTTAAGGATGTAATATGAGGCCCCCAGTTCCACCGCTCTTTGTGTAATATTTTCATGTCCGAAGGCTGTTAACATAATCACCTTTGGTTTAGGTGATAAATCCATTCTTCCCAACTCTTCCAACACACCGATGCCATCAAGATGCGGCATAATAATATCTAAAAGAACAATATCCGGCACATTTTCCTGCAGGAACGCCAAAGCCTCTTTTCCGTTATAAACATTGCCAATGACTTCGATATCCGGTTCTTTATTGATGTATTCCGATAAAAGTTCGTTAAATTCTCTATTGTCATCTGCAATTAATACTTTAAGCATATAAAAGCCCTCCTTAAGAAGTTCAAGATAAATTGTTATATTTCTTACTTATAAATTATTCGACAATTGGAAGGTAATTCCTTCTTAAAGGAGGAATATTTTAGGCTTTTATATAAAAAATAACAGTTTCAGGTAATTTAATTACGAAACCGGTAAAAGTTCCATCTCTTTAACCATCCATTCTGCAAAAATTCCATATCCCCGGGAAGGATCATTTACAAAGACATGTGTTACAGCGCCCACCAGACGCCCGTTTTGAATAATAGGACTGCCGCTCATACCCTGTACGATCCCCCCGGTCTGGGTCAATAGATCCTCATCGACCACCTTGATAATAATTCCTTTATCCACAGGTTTATTTTGATTAAGCACTTTTTCTATTTCCAGGCAAAAACTCTGTATTTTATTGCCCTCCACCACGGTGAGCATTTCTGCCGGTCCGGGTTCCACTTCAAAACAAAGCCCCAGCGGAATGGGATTTGGATAGGGGGTTTCACAGGCGGCAATATTTTTTAGCCTGCCATAAATACCAAAATCGGTATTTTTATTAATAGTCCCCAGGATATCCCTGCCCTCTCTAAAAACCCCTGCCTTTTCCCCGGGCTGCCCCCGCTGGGCCATTTTTATATTTACGATATCTGCCCGTACAATCAAACCTTCGTCAATTTCCAATATCGTACGGGTGTCACTGTCGGTGATAATATGGCCCAGCGCCCCGTAATACTCCCTCTCAGGTTCATAAAAGGTCAGGGTCCCTACGCCGGCGGCAGTGTCGCGGATATAAAGACCGATACGGTACTCCCGGCTGTCAGGGCACATCCGGGGAACAACCTGCAGCTCCAAATTTTCACCTTTTCTTTTCACAAGAAACTTTAAGGCCCCTTTTTGAGATTCTTTGCCAATCACTTTTGCAGCTTCATCCAAATCCTTGATATTGATACCATTAACTTCTAGAATAGTATCGCCGATCAATATGCCGCTGTCCTCTGCCGGTGAGAACTTTCTCCCCCCGTCTTCCAAATAAAAATACCCAACGACCAGTGCCCCTTCTGCATGCAATTTTATGCCGATAGAATGGCCGCCGGGGTGCAGCGTTATCTCCGGTAAAACGCTGACGGTGAGCTGCCTGATGGGAATTAGACCTTTGAACAGACTAAATTCTAGTTGAACATGGCCTTTGTTTAAACCGCGTAGAGAAACACCCTTTTGGGAGTGCAGATGACTGAATTCATTGCTGTTAATCATATCGCCGTTGATATTCAATATATCAGTTTTATCGGCTTTGATATAAAGTTTTAAAGGAGATTTAACCTGGTAGGAATATTCCTGGCCTTCAAAAAGGCGCAGACTGTCTTCTAGATTATTTTTAATTCCTAAAGAAAAAGATACTGATAGCAACAGCAAAAAAAACACGATGGTGAAGACTATATTTTTTTTGAAAAAATTACGCACAAAAAAACCCCCCACAGAGCCATAAAGATTTTAGGTTACAACTTTAAATTGTCTCGAGGAGGGTTTTTTTATCCCTTTTTATTTACATAATAAAATTGTTTTATTTGGCAGTACTGCAATGAGAGATTTTGTCATTTTAAGCGTTAAGCAAGCTCTTGTCCTTTTTTTAAAAGTTCTGCTGCATGTTTTTTGGTAATTTCGTCTATGTTCCCACCGTTTAAAAGGCGTGCAATTTCCATGATCCTTTTTTCCCCCTGGAGGTAGCGGACAGCGGTGGCTGTGCGCCCCCCGGAAACCTCTTTAAAAATATAGTATTGATGCGCGGCGGCGCTGGCAATTTGCGGGCTGTGCGTCACACAGATTACCTGGTGTTTTTTACTTAACCCGACCATTTTTTCCGAAATTTTTTGGATGGTATAGCCGCCGATGCCGCTGTCTATTTCATCGAAAATAAGGGTGGGAATTTGATCCTGTTCTGCCAAAATGCTTTTTAAGGCCAGCATTACCCGGGCGGCTTCTCCCCCGGAAATAATGCGTACCAGCGACTTTGGAGGTTCACCGGGGTTGGCGGAAAAAAGAAACTCTAGCTCCTCTTGACCTTCTGGTCCCGGCGTCTTTTGTGCCCTGAATTGAATGTCAAAACAGGCACTTTCCATACTGAGTTCTTGTAAGGCTTCTGTAACAAGCAATTTTAAGTTTTGGGCTGTTTTTTTTCTTTGGGTTGTCAATTGGGCGGCAATTTGTGCGATTTCCTGCCGAAGGTTTTTTTCTTCTGCTTCCCAACGCAAAATTTCTGTTGCACTGTTTTCTAGCACGGTTATTTCCTGTATACATTTTTCCGCAAAAGAAAGTACCTCTTCCACCGTAGAACCATACTTTTCTTTTAAACGCCGGTAAATTTCCAAGCGGTTTTCTGTTTCTGTTTTTTCTGCCGCTGAATAGGTCAAACTGTCTAAATAAGTGTAGAGTTCACGGCTTAATTCGGTGAGGCTTGTACTAATTTCCTGTAAAATTTCTACGAAAGGTACCAGCTGGGGGTCAATTTCCAATAAAGCAGACATCTCTTTTTCGATACTGCCAATTCGATCCACAATCGGGGGCTGCTGCGCACCTTCACTACTATAAATTTCAAAATAGGCCCGGTTGGCTAAAGTATGCAACTTTTCCATATTATCAAGCAGCAAAAGCCTTTGTTTCAAAGATTCTTCTTCTGCTGCCGAAAGAGAGGCTTCTAAAATTTCATCCCTTTGAAAAATGAGCAGTTCCAGCTTTCTTTTTCTCTCTTCAGGAGAAGCCCCCCTGGCTTTTAATTTTTTTTGCACCTGCCGCCAGCGGCGGTAGAACTCCTGGTAGCTGTATTTTACATTTAATAGTTCCTTGCCGCCAAATTCATCCAAAAAAAACATGTGTTTCTCCGGTTTCAGGAGTGATTGGTGGTTGTGCTGACCGTGCAGGTCTACAAGCACACTGCCCAACTCTTTTAATAGTGACAGGGGGACAGCCCTGCCATTGACACGGCAGATATTGCGACCGCTACGGGAAATTTCCCGCAGGATAATCAATTCCGTTTCCTGCAGCAGACCGTTTTCCGCTAGTATCCCCCTTAACTGTTTATTATCCGGGGCAACAGTAAAGACAGTTTCAATAAAGGCTTGTTCGGTGCCGGAGCGGACCTGTTCACTGGAAGCCCTTTCTCCTAAAATAAGATTTATGGCCCCGATCAACATGGACTTCCCTGCACCTGTTTCCCCCGTTAAAACATTCATCCCGGGAAAAAACTCCAGGGATAAATCATCGATCAGCGCAAAGTTTTGCATATGTAAATATGCAAGCATTCCCAAATACCCCCTAAGGAAGTTCGGAAGTTTCCCGTAAAACAAATAAATATATAATGGCAAAAATAACCAGGATTTCAGCAGGATGGTATAAGCTGAGGCCGCCGGCATAAACCGGCACGTTGTCAGATCAGTTTATCGTGCAGCAGTTTATAGAAATTACTTTCGGGAAAGGTAATCACTTTGGTTTTATAGGCGGCCTTTTTCACCCGGACATGATCCTTATAATTCAAGGCAAAACCTTCCTGCCCATCCAGGGTTAAAAATATATCGGCGTATTCTGTGGCAATGCTGACCGTAACAACATCATTTTTATCCACAATAACAGAACGTTGATAAAGCAGGTGGGGACAGATCGGTGTGACCACCAAAACATTCAAGGCTGGATGGACCACCGGGCCGCCGGCAGACAGGGAATAGCCTGTTGAACCGGTAGGGCTGGAAATAATGACCCCGTCCCCGGGGTAGCTTTCCAAAAAATCATCGTTAATATAGGTGTCCAGCTTAATAATCCTGGAAAAAGGACCCCTGGAAATAATAACATCATTGAGACAAAGAGCCGAGGCAAAAGTTTTCCCTGCCCTGATGACTTCTGTTTGCAGCATCATTCTTTCTTCCAGGCGAAAATTTCCGTCAATTAACTGCTGCAGGGAAAAGGTAAGCTTATCCACCTCTATTTCGGCCAAAAAACCTTTATGCCCCATGTTTATGCCCAACAGGGGCAGATCTGTAAAAGTCAGTTCCCGGGCCACCCTTAAGAAAGTGCCGTCACCGCCCAGGACAATCACCAAGTCAGTTTTTTGCGACCATTCCTGAATTTCTTTGATGGGTGAGGAAAGATATAAAAGAGGGTCTTTTTCAGGAACAACATATACCGGCACGTCATATTTACCAAAAAAATTTTTGATCTGTTCAATGACAGCATGCATTTTTTCTTTTTGCCAGTTGGGAACAACCCCAATACCCTTAAACATTAATGAACCCCCTTTTCAGATTTCCGTCCCCGCTTACCGCTTCAATATAGAATGGGCTTGGGTAACTACAGCGTCAACTACAGAGGACAGCTCTTCTGTTTTAACCTGTTTTTTTTCTGATTCCAGCGCATTTTCGGCGCGAAGGTAAAGAAAGTATTCAATGTTGCCCCGGGGGCCTTTTAAAGGTGAAAAAGTAAGCCCTTCCAGCCTGTAGGAAAGCTGCAGTGCCGTTGAAATAATCTTTTCCAAAACCTCCCGGTGGACAGCAGCATCCTTGACTACACCTCTTCTCGCTACTTGTGCGGGTTTTGCTTCGAATTGGGGTTTGATAAGGCAAATAATTTCTGGAACAAAAAGGGCTGCCACTACGGGTAAAACCAGGCTTAAAGAAATAAACGAAACATCAATTGTTGCCAAATGCGGCCGTTCCTGCAGATCTTCCCTTTTCAGGTGGCGGACATTAAAGCGTTCCATGTTGATAATGCGCGGTTCATGGCGTAACTTCCAATCCAGCTGACCGTAGCCGACATCAAGGGCATAAACCTTTTGGGCCCCGTGTTTTAAAACACAATGTGTAAAGCCCCCTGTGGAAGCGCCGATATCCAAAACAATTTTATTTTCAAGCTTCAGGCTAAATTCACGCAGGGCTTTTTCCAGTTTAAGTCCGCCCCGGCTGACATAAGGGTTTTGGGTGGCCAGAATTTCAATTTTTGCCTGAGAAGAGACAGCTTCACCGGGTTTGTCCTTTTTTATACCGTTAACCAGGACGTTCCCGGCCATAATTTCTGCCCTGGCCCTGCTGCGCGTTGCTATTAGATTTTTTTCAACAAGGAGCAGATCCAGTCTTTTTTTACTTTTTTCCTTTTTCATCAGTATGGGTAACCTTCATAGACCTTTTCTTTTAGCCGGCAAAGTTTTAATGCCTCGCGGGCGATGCCTTCCCCTGAAAGACCGTGCAGGTTTAATAAAAAGTCTCTGCTTCCCTGACCTGTATAAGCATTGGGCAGCCCCAGCCGCTTCAGGTTTATTTCCTGCAGCTCATTGTCGGCAAACGTTTCCAGGACAGCGCTGCCAAAACCCCCGCTTAAAATATGTTCCTCCACCGTCAAAACCCTGCCGCATTTTTTGGCCCAATAACAGATTAGTTCTGTATCCAAAGGTTGAATAAAGCGGGAATTGATGACGCAACTTTCGATGCCCATTTTTAAAAGCAGGGCATGGGCTTCCAAAGCCGGTAAAACCATGGAGCCGACGGCTAAAATGAGTAGGTCAGGGCCTTCCCTTAAAAGCTGGGCTTTCCCCGCAGTTAAAATACCTGTTTCCGGTGATGAAAACGCGGCTGCCTCTCCCCGGGGATAGCGGAGCGCTACCGGGCATTTTAAGGAAAAAGCCATTTTGAGCATTGCATCCAGCTCCCGACCGCTGGCCGGGGCCATGAGGACAAGATTGGGCAAATGCCGCAGGTAGGCAAAATCAAACAAGCCGTTGTGGGTTTCCCCGTCTTCCCCCACCAGGCCGGCCCGGTCAACGGCGAAGACAACAGGCAGGTTTTGCAAACAAACGTCATGCAGGATCTGATCATACGCCCTTTGTAAAAAAGTGCTGTAAATAGCCACCACCGGTTTAAGGCCTTCTGCAGCCAACCCCGCGGCCATGGTGACAGCGTGTTGTTCGGCAATACCCACGTCAAAGAAACGTTGCGGCCACCGGTGGGCAAAAGGTTCCAAGCCTGTACCTGCAGCCATCGCGGCGGTGATCGCAACAATGGAACGATCTTCCGCAGCCAGTTTTTCCAAAGAAGTGCTGAAAACCTTGCTGTATGCCGGTTGATTTTTTTTATTTACAGCAAGGGGTTCACCGGTCTTTTTACTAAAGGGCCCCACACCGTGAAAAACAAGGGGATTTTTTTCAGCAGGAGCATAGCCCCTGCCTTTTTTAGTAACAGCATGTATTAAAACCGGTCCGTGAACACTTTTTATTTCACGAAAAAGATTCACCAGTTTGGGAATGGAATGACCATCAATCGGCCCTAAATACTTAAAGCCAAGCTCTTCAAAAAGCATACCGGGTACTAACAGATATTTTAAGCTGTCTTTGAGGCGTTCAGCAGAACGAAGCACGGTCCGGCCAATGGCCGGTATGCGTTCCAAAATATGTTCTAGGTCTTCTTTCAGGCGAAAATACTTGGGGTCGGTGCGCAGTTTGGCCAGGTAGGAAGGAAGCCCCCCGATATTTTGGCCGATAGACATTTCGTTATCATTAAGAATAACCAATAGATCAGTTTTTTTCTCCCCTGCAAAATTAAGCGCCTCCAAGGCCATCCCGCCCGTTAAGGCGCCGTCACCAATAATATTAATGACAAAATTGTTTTTTCCCAGTAAGTCCCGGGCCTGGGCAATCCCCAGGGCTGCTGAAAGGGAGGTGCTGCTGTGCCCCACACCAAAAACATCGTACAGGCTTTCCCTTCTTTTAGGAAAGCCGCTTATGCCATTATAGCAACGAATCCTTGAAAAATGTTCCTGCCGACCGGTAAGAATTTTATGGGTATAGCACTGGTGCCCCACATCCCAAAGAATCTTGTCGTGGGGAGCATTAAAAACAAAATGAAGGGCGATGGTCAGTTCAACAACCCCTAAGCTGGAGGCAAGATGGCCCCCTCTTTTGGAAACTACCTCAATCATAAATTCCCTTATTTCGCCGGCCAACTGTTCCAATTCTTTTAAAGACAACTTTTTCAGATCAGCAGGTTCATGAATTTTTTCAAGAATAACACCCAAAAAACCACCGCTTCCCGCATAAATTTGGAGAAATAGTATCTAAACAGTTCTGGACAGCTTTCATGGTGAAGCGCAGCTTCAAAGGTGTACATGAAATTTTCATTATTGTTTCCAGTGTACGCTGGAAACAATAATGCCGGATATAAAGTATTATTTTTAGCAGGACAATGCTATGCATTCCTCTTCCAGATAGAAATGCGCTCCAGGGTTGTTAAAAAACGGGCTACAAATAACACTACATCCGTTGGTCTGTTAATAGCCAGTGTTTTACCCAATGCCTTGCCGCCCACTGTTAAAGCGGATACCGCTCCTGCCAAAAAAATACTCAAAATAACTTCACTTAGTATTGGGTTACCCCGGACAAGGTTAACCACGATCACTGTCCCAATGATGCCGCTTACTATGCCGCTGATGTCCCCGATGACATCATTACAAAAGCTGGCCACCAGATCTGCATGGCGTACGAGAAAAATGCTTTTTTTTGCACCATAAATTTTTTTAGCCGCTTTGGCATGAAAAGGTATCTCCTCTGCCGCAGTAACGGCAGTGCCAATCACGTCAAAAAAAATGCCCATAAAAATAATGAAAATGAGAAGCATAAAGGAAATCAGCATGGAATGCAGGTTTTGCAACAAGGAGTGTGTGATCAGGGTAAGGGCTATGGCCAAAAAAAAAGTCCAAATACTGACTAAAACCACCCAGCGTTTATTATTTTTACTTTTCCATTGTTTTTGCCGTTGTTTTTTTGTGCCCAATAATATTACGCTCGCTGCCATATAATATGATAATGATAAAAGTGGCAGCTCCATGGGTAAACTTTGCGGCTTAAGGTCCAGCAGGTTTTCCCAAATGTTCACCGGCTTGTCACCAAGCGGCAGTTTCCTATTAAGAACATCTCTGCTGTGTTACCACCAACAGGGCTGGATTACCACTTAGACCACACCTTAATCCCCATGGAGCCTCCCTACGACGGGGAACAGCCTAGGAGTTTTCCTCAATGCCGCAACATCGTTTTCTATCCTTTTTTGCAGCCCTGGTTTCCTAAGGGATGTTCCCTTCCTCCCCCAAAGCCACTCAAGGCAGGCTACACTGTGCACAGTTTTGACCACACACAGGTTCTATCCTAAGCCGTAACCTTTTACCCCTACAGTAATACGCCACCAACTTAGGTCTCCACGAAGGCAGGGTCAACGCCTACATGCCTTTGTAGATCGCCCCGTCCTTCTTAACCCCCAGCACCGACCCCCGTCTGGGCTTCGGCCGCCGGCACCAGGAACTTCATCGATATGCCTTGAGCGGTTTTTCCCGCCCGCTTTCAAAAACGCTTGCGGCAACTAGGATACTGCACCACTATGTCCAGTTAAATTATAGCATATCATCCCTGGCAACTCAACGCTATTCCCCGGGCGAAAAGTCTAGGGGTCTAGTAGTCCCGATAGAAAGCCCGGCGGGTAATTTTCTTCAGGGAAAAACTCTTTTCACCGAATATAGACAGCTCCCCGACGGCCTGTTCATATAGTTGGTCCCTTTTATTTTTTGCGGCAGCCAGACCGTAGTAGGAAACATAGTTGGCCTTTCCTCTTTGTGCATCCTGCCCACAAATTTTCCCCATTTTTTCAGTGTCACCTTCAACATCCAGCAGATCGTCAACAATTTGGAAGCCCCTGCCTAACAGGCGGGCATAGGCGGTCAAACCGGCCAGCTCGGCGGCTGTGGCTCCACCCAACAAAGCGCCGGCACGCACAGAGGCTGTGAGCAGCTTTCCTGTTTTATGGGTATCAATGTATTGCAGGGTTTCCAGGTCAACGGATTTACCTTCGGAGTCAAGATCAACTGCCTGTCCCCCAACCATACCCTGCACCCCGGCTGAGGTTGCTATTTCCCCGATTATTTTTAATTTAATTTCCGGGCTGGTTTCTAACTGATAATAATTGCAAAAAGCATTTTTCTTTTGCCTGTCCACAGCCAAAACTTCAAAGGCCAAGGTTAACAATGCATCCCCGGCCAGTATAGCGACGGCTTCACCAAAGACCTTATGCGAAGTGGGCTGCCCCCGCCTGTAGTCATCATCATCCATGGCCGGCAGATCGTCATGGATTAAGGAATAAGTATGCATGAATTCGAGGGCACAGGCTACCGGCAGGGCGTTTTTCCAGTCTGCCGTAAAGAGCTCCATTGTGAACAGGACCAGCAGCGGCCGAAGACGCTTGCCGCCGGCAAAAACACTGTAACGCATGGCACGGTGAATGCCTTCGGGGTACTGATCTTCAGCCGGCAAATAATAATTCAAAGCACTGTCAATTAAAGTTTTTCTGGTTTCCAATAATTCATCAAACTTCATTTTTGGACTCCCCGGCCAGTTTTCAGCCTCTTTGATTATCTGAGGCACCTTTTAGTATTTATTCTTCTTCAAATACTTCAAATGCCGTTAATTCACCATTTTGTAGTAACGTTTCCACCTTATATTCTGCTTTGCTAAGCAGCTTTCGGCAATGCTGGGCCAGCTTCAACCCTTCTTCCAGATGTTGAAGTGACTTTTCCAGGCTAAGTTCACCTTTTTCCATTTGTTCGCTAATAGCTTCTAACTTTTGTAAGGCTTCTTCAAACTTTAAATTCAAATCCTTGGGTTTTTCCGGGCGCACTTTTAAACCCTCTTTCAGCCGTCCTGTAATTTTTTTCTGTGTATATCCTTAACCTCACAATCTGCTTGGCCATCGTGAAAAACAACGTGAATCCTTTGCCCTTTTTTTAGAAAATTGATGCTGTCTACCGGCAAGCTGTGCTGATCGTTGATCAGAGTAAATCCCCGTTTTAGAACATTTGCAGGATCCAGGGCCTTCAGTTTTTCCTCCGCGCTGTAAAGTGCCGATTTTTTAAATTTTAAACTGTAGGCCAGGTTTTGTTCCAATCGCTGTCCTATTTCATCAATACGCTGGTAACCCTGGTTAATTCTTTCCTTTAAATACCTTAAATGTACTGCCGGTGAAAGATTTTTCAGGATAAGCCTTTTTCCCCGCAGGAAGCCTTGCCAGCAGCTTAGCAATTGACGCTCCTGCATTTTCAAGTGCTGTAAAAGATCTTTTTTCCGGGGGGCAATTAACTCCGCTGCGGCCGTGGGCGTTGAGGCTCTGATATCTGCTACAAAATCGGCAATTGTAAAGTCTGTTTCGTGTCCGATAGCGCTGATGACAGGCGTTTTCAGTTTATATAGAGCATAAGCCAGCGCTTCATCGTTGAAAGGCCATAGTTCTTCCAAAGAACCGCCTCCCCTGGTGATAACGATGACTTCCACACCTGCGTAATCGTCCAGTTTTTTCAAGGCATCTATAATCTGCCCGGGGGCCTCGGGCCCCTGAACGGTTACGGGATAGAAAAGAACATGAACACAGGGGAACCTTCTTTCCAAAGTTGTTAAGAAGTCTTTAATTGCCGCCCCGGCAGGGGAGGTAACCAACCCGATGCAACGCGGCAGGCGGGGTAAGGATTTTTTCCGGCCGGTATCAAAAATCCCTTCTCTTTTCAGTTTTTCTTTTAACTGTTCAAACGCCAGGTATAGTGCTCCAATGCCTTCCGGCTTCAATTCTTCAACATATAGTTGGTAATATCCGCTTCGTTCATAAAGTGAAACGTTCCCCCTGGCGACAACCTTCATTCCTTCTGTCGGCATAAAATTTAACCTTCTATTTTTACTGAGGAAGAAAACGCAGCGGATAACACTATTTTTATCTTTTAAAGTAAAATAAATGTGCCCCGAAGGGCGGTGACGTTTAAAATTTGAAATTTCACCTAAAATTGAAATGTTTTGCAGCAATCCATCCTGGAACAACAGGCCTTTTATATATCCGTTTACCTGGGAAACGGTGTAGATACCTTTTTCCGGGGTCATGATGTTCTTGCCGCCGTATCAAGAAGGTTTGTAAGCAACATGGAAATGGTCACCGGGCCAACCCCTCCCGGCACCGGTGTTATCCAACCGGCAACTTTTTTTACACCCCAGTAATCGACATCTCCTACCAAACGGGTTCCGATCAAATTAACACCGACATCGATCACAATGGCACCCTTTCTAACCATTTCAGCGGTAATCAGGCGTGGGTTACCGGTAGCCACAACGAGCAGCTCTGCCCTTTTGGTAAAGGGGATTAGGTCCGGAGTTTGGGAATGACAGATACTGACGATTGCTTTTTTATTCAAAAGCAGGGCGGCTACAGGTTTGCCGACAAGCTCACTGCGCCCGACAACGACAGCCTGTTTGTTTTCCAGGTTTACCTCTGTAGCTTCAATTAATTTCATAATCCCTTTGGCTACATAGGGTACCAGCGGAGGGTTGCCCCTGCAAAGGTTCCCCATATTTTGAAAATGGAGACCTTCAATGTCTTTATGAGGAGCGACCAGTTGAGAAATATATGTGAAGTTAAAATGGGGGGGGAGCGGATGAATATTAATACCGTGGATCCCCGGGTCAGCGTTTAGCCGTTTAAGCAGTTGGCTGAGCTCTTCTTTGGTGGTTTCTTCCGGCAGGCAATGGATCTGGCAGTTGATACCAAGTTGCCGGCAGGCCCTTTCTTTCAAGCGGGCTACATGGATGCGGGCGGCAGGATTTTGAAGAACAATGATCGCCAGGCCGGGTGTTGTTTCTTTTTTCTTCAAGGTTGCAATTTTTGTTCTTAACTCTTCCCGTACTTTCCTGGTGATCTGAACACCGCTGATTACCCTTGCAGACAAAATTTTCCCCTCCATAACCATCCAACAAAGTGGCTGTTTCAAAAAAATAAATAAGGGAAAGAGCACAAGCTATTAACGGGGCAAGTTCTCAATGCTCCTTCCCGCATCATTAGTGTTGCATGCCGAATAATGTTTGTTTAAAGGCTTGTAACGTATTCTTCATCAGCATGGTAATGGCTAGGGGGCTGTCTTCACCTGCCGGCAGGGTAAAGATACAACCTGCCACTTTTTCAACCTCTTTTAGAACAAACCCACTGGCCTGTTCTGGGCCGTCAGGGGTTGTCCCGATGTCCATGACCATGGCTCCCGGTTTAACCCAGTCGCCTTTAATCAGCCCCGGTTTCCCTGTTTCGGAAACAAGTATATCTGCAGTACGGCAAATTTTGGGCAGATCGCTGCTTAAAACAGGGCAAAAAGTTACCGAAGCATTTTTTTTGAGCAATGCCAAGGTTAAAGGCCGGCTGACAACGCCCCTGCGGCTGATCAGTACCGCTGTTTTACCCCCGATGGGCTGCCCGGCAAAGTCGAGCACCTGCATCAGGGCATAAACGTTACAAGGTAAAAACCCTTCGTTTCCACTGAATAGTTTCCCGGCATTAATCGGGTGCCTGCCGCCGACATCCTTCCCGGGATCAATAGCGGCTAAGATCTCTCTTTTCTGCAGGGTTTCCGGCAGGGGCAGTTGGCAGAACAGACCCTGAACCCGGCTTTCCTTGTTTAGCTGCCGTATGGTTATACAGATATCATCCTGGGAAGCAGTTGCAGGTAAATAACGTATATCAGCATAGAAACCTAATTTTTCACATTGTTTCTCTTTACAACGAACTGAGGCTAAGGAGGCAGGGTCTTCACCCACGACAACCATGCCCAGACCAGGAGCTTTGTCTGTTTTTTGCTTTAGCTCCTTTAATTCTGCGATGATCCCAGCGCAGACCTTGCCCCCCACTTCCGCCTCTTTAAGTAACTTCACAGGCATAGTAGTTTACTGCCTTGCTTTTTATTTTTAGCCTTCGTTCAGTCTGATGGCTGCTTCAACAGTGTTATAAAGAAGCATGGTTACCGTCATGGGGCCTACGCCACCGGGGACGGGGGTGATAAAGGATGCTTTTTCCTTCACTGTTTCAAAGTCCACATCACCGGCCAGGCGGAAACCGCTCTTCCGGGATTCGTCAGGAATTCTGTTTACGCCCACGTCAATCACTACGGTTCCTTCTTTCACCATGTCAGCGGTGATGGCATTGGGCCTGCCCATGGCTGCAATCAGAATGTCAGCTTGTTTTGTAAAGTAAGAAATGTCTTTGGCGCCGGTATGCACAACAGTGACCACAGCGTTGGCACCTTCAGCTTTTTGCATCAGAATTGCGGCCAGCGGTTTGCCGACAATGTTGCTGCGGCCACAAACAACAACGTGTTTGCCTGCCGGATCGTTGCCGGAACGGAAGAGCAGCTGCTGGACGCCGTGGGGTGTACAGGGCAGCGGGCAGGGCTCGCCCCTGAGCAGTTTACCCACGTTTACCGGGTGGAAACCGTCGACGTCTTTTTCCGGGGAAATGAAGCTGATCACTTTTTCAACGCTGATATGATCGGGCAGGGGAAGCTGTACCAAGATGCCGCTAAATTTGGGATCCTTATTTAGGCCGTCGATAACCTTAAGCACTTCTTCCTCGGGTACATCAGCCGGGAGACGAATTGTTTCTTCAAACATGCCAATTTCCTGGCTGCCCTTGGCTTTACTGGTTACATAAGAAATAGATGCCGGATCTTCCCCCACCAAAACCACACCCAAGCCTGGAACAATGCCCTTTTCCTTTAATTCGGCAACCTTTCCTTTAAGCTCCTGCCTGATCTCCTTGGCCACTTCGTTTCCAGAAATAATCTTTGCCGTCATACTAGTATAACCTCCTTATAAAATATCTTAAAAGCCTGGACTAGAATACCTTGCATAATACCTGTAAAACCGATCATGCCTGCCGCATAATATTACTATAATGTTTTTAAATTATAATGTTTTTAAATATTCATCCATTGCCCGGGCCGCGACCTTGCCGGCGCCCATGGCCAGGATTACTGTTGCCGCCCCTGTAACGATATCACCGCCGGCGTAAACCCCTTTGCGGGAGGTGGCTCCTACTTCGTCAGCCTCGATTGTTCCCCAACGGCTGATTTCCAGATCAGAGGTGGTCTGCGGAATAAGCGGGTTGGGACTCTGGCCGATGGCAATGACAATTGTATCCACATCAAAAATAAATTCTGAACCTTTAATGGGGACTGGACGTGCCCTGCCGGAATCGTCCGGTTCACCCAGTTCCATCTTGATGCATTCCATACCCTTTACCCAACCGTTTTCATCACCGATAATCTTGACGGGGTTGGTTAACAGGTTGAAGACAACGCCTTCTTCTTTAGCGTGTTCAATTTCTTCGGCACGGGCCGGCATTTCCTTATCTGAACGGCGGTATACAATGTGCACCTCTTCGGCGCCCAGCCGCAAGGAGGTGCGGGCGCTGTCCATGGCTACGTTACCCGCCCCGACCACAGCTACTTTTTTACCCAGTTTGATCGGTGTGTCATAGTCGGGGAATAAGTAGGCCTTCATCAGGTTTGCCCTGGTTAAAAATTCGTTTGCAGAAAAAACGCCGTTTAGGTTTTCCCCCGGAATGTTCAGGAACATGGGCAATCCTGCCCCGGTGCCGATAAAAACAGCCTGGAAGCCCTCTTCATCAAAGAGTTCATCAATTGTTATGGTTTTCCCTACAACAACGTTTGTTTTAATATCAACACCCAGGCTGGCAATATAATCAACTTCCCGCTGGAGAACTTTTTCCTTGGGCAGCCGGAATTCAGGGATGCCGTAACGGAGGACCCCGCCTGTGGCATGGAAAGCTTCAAAAAGAACAACTTCATGTCCCATCCTGGCTAAGTCGCCGGCAGCAGTCAACCCGGCTGGGCCGGCACCGACAATGGCCACGCGCTTACCGGTAGAGGGCGGCTTGGGAGGCGTTTCCACCCCTTTGGCCAGTTCATAATCTGCCAGAAAGCGTTCCAACCGGCCGATGGCCACCGGTTCGCCTCTTTTACCGCGCACACAAAAGGATTCACATTGGCTTTCCTGGGGACAGACACGCCCGCAGACTGCCGGCAGGTTATTTTTTTCTTTCAGCTTTTTAATGCCCTCGTCAAATTTTCCTTCAGCAACTAAACCGATAAAACCGGGAATATCCACTTCCACCGGGCAACCTTCAACACATTCAGCCTCTTTACACTGCAGGCAGCGGTTGGCTTCCTTTATTGCTGTTTCAGCATCATAACCAAAGGGCACCTCATTATAGTTTTTAACACGATCCTGGGGTGTCTGTTCGGGCATCGGATGCTTTTCTTTCATTCTGCGTAATTGCTTAATTTGGTCTTTGTCCAACATTAACGCCCACCTCCACTTCTGCATTCATGTTCATATTTATCCACAGCAACTTTTTCTTCCTGCAGGTACATCTGCCCACGGCGGGTCAGCTCTACAAAATCAACCTCATGTGCATCAAAAACAGGGCCGTCCACACAGGTAAACTTGGTCTTGCCGCCAACTGTCACCCGGCAACAGCCGCACATTCCCGTTCCATCCACCATAATGGGGTTTAAACTGACCATGGTTTTAACCCCGTACGGTTTTGTTTGGTTGGAAACGGCGCGCATCATGGGCAGCGGTCCGACAGCAATTATTTCGTCTATTTTTTGGCTTTTATCATCGAGAAATTTTTGCAGGATGTCAGATACAAAGCCGTGATGGCCTTTTGTTCCGTCATCTGTACAAACATGGAGTTCTTTGCTGACCGCCCGCATTTCATCCTCTAAAATAAGCAGATCGGCTGTCCGCGCCCCAATAATGGAGATTACCTCCATACCGGCCTCGTGAAAAGCCTTTACCTTCGGGTAGACCGGGGCAATGCCCACGCCGCCGCCTACAGCGATAATCCGGCCTGTGGTGGGCAATTCCATAGCCTGGCCCAGCGGCCCTACAAAGTCATTCAGGTAATCCCCTTCTTCAAGAGCCCCCAACTGCATGGTGGTTTTTCCAACTTCCTGGAAGATGATTGTAATGGTTCCTTTTTCCTTATCACTGTCGGCAATGGTTAAAGGGATTCTTTCACCATTATCATCAACCCGTAAAATAATAAACTGCCCGGGTTGTGCCTTGCGTGCTACAAGCGGTGCTTCAACTTCCATGAGCTTGGACACATCGGCTAAAACTCTTTTTTTAACTATTTTGAACATACAAAAACCTACCTCCTTTACAATGCCCTTTTTTACGATTAGATTCGCCATGATTATAATAAAGTCCTTTACCAAAAAGGTTGAAAAGAAATATTTATTAATACTGAATATTCTTATAATCAAAAAAACCTTCCTTGCCAGTTGGTTTTTGCTAGCAGGAAGGTTTCGATTCCTGATTTGTTTTCCAGATATTGTCCAGCATACCGTTTACAAAGCGTGCCGCCTCTTCATCCTGGTAAGTTTTGGTCAGCTCTATGGCTTCGTTGATGGCCACAGCCGGAGGAGTTTCACCCAAGTAAAGCAGTTCGTAAAGTGCCAGGCGCAGTATATTGCGTACCACTGCTGACAGGCGATCAAATTGCCAGTTAATCAGGTACAGGGAAAGTGTTTTGTCCAGTTCCCCCCTTTCCTCCAGAACACCTTCGACCAATGATCTGCAAAAAAATTTTTCCTGGTCAGAAAAACCATCATCGCCAAGCAGGTAATGAAGCGCGCAAGCAGGGTCATTTTTGCCAACTTCAATCATAAACAGTATTTTAAAGGCGTACTCCCTGGGCAACCTTCTTTTCAAAGCCTGTACCCCTTTCCAGGGCAAGTAGTTTTTGCATACACCAAATTAAAGATCAGTCACGTTCACGTTTAAACCAGAGTTTTTCCAGGTAATTTTGTATAACTTGGTTCTTTTCTTCCCTGGCGCCCAAATAGATCCCGGCCCCCACGCAAAATAAAACAAAAATCCCCCGCCAAAAACCAAAAGCCATCAGGATAATGGCTACCAGCAAGCCCAGAAAACCGCCCAAAATTTTGCCAAGGTTTTCGTTAACCAGCTTTAAAAAATTGTTTCTGTTTAGCATATTCACACCCTCAACGAACCTTTTTTTCAATTGTTTCCTGGGCGATATTCTCCACCAGCACCTTTACCTCGGCTACATTTGCCCCGCTAATTTCCTGCACATAGCGGCGCACTTTTTCCTGCAGTTCACTTACCAGAGCAGGGACAGGCAGATCGGGAATAATGCGGATGCGCAGGTAGATAACCAGGCCCTGTTCTGTAAAATTAATGCGGGTGTTAACCTCCCTGATGCCTTTGATTTTGCGGGAGGCCGTTAAAACCATATTTTCAATCGCGCGGAAGGAGATACGGATCTCACCAACTTCTGAAAAGTTAACGATATTTCCATTTTTTTCTTTTTCCCGGCCCTGTGCAGAAAAAATCAACAAAATAACTCCCACAATTAAAAGCAGGAAACCTGCAAGGGTATAACGCAGGTCACCGGTAAGCTTGTTAACAAAAAGAAAAAATTCTGTTGTAAAATACCCCAGCGTGATCAAAGCGAGAAAAAGCCCACCCAAAACACCACCGATTCCCAGAACAGCCAGGGTAATACGTCTTCCCCCCATTAGAAAAAACCAGCCTCCTTCTACAAAGCAGGAAAAGCTAACCCCCTGTTAAAAAATATTTACAGGAGGTTAGCCCTGAAAGCGCTATTTAGATTCTTCCTCTTCCGATTTTTGTTGTGGAAAACTGACACCCTGAATATGAACATTCACTTTGACAACCTTTAAACCCGTCATGTTTTCAACCGCTTTTTTGACATTTTCCTGTACATTCCAGGCCACATCGGGGATGCGGGAACCATAGCCGACGATCATGAACAAATCTACGGCAGCCTCTTCTTCCCCGACTTCCACTTTTACTCCCTTGGATAAATTTTTACGCCCCAGGGCTTCGGCAATACCCCCGGCAATACCCCCGCTCATGCTGGCCACGCCATCAACTTCTGTAGCTGCCAACCCGGCAATAATTGAAACAACCTCATCAGCAATGCGAATTGATCCCAGTTCAGAAGGAAGAGCACGGTTTTCAGTCATTTTTATTCCTCCTTTTTTAAACCTTTAAATCTAGAAGACTCATTTTTAATTATACCAAATATTAACTACATTTATCAAATAAATATTTCCTTAAGTTACAGCTTTCCCGGCATTTTTATGAGAAAAACAAAGAATGTATGCCTATTTGTGTTGTATAACCTGTACCTCTTCCCGGGGAATTTCAATGGTTGCGGCCACCGTTTCGGTGACTCGCAAAAAATCCTCCGCCTCCAGTTTTTCAGTTTCAACCATCACTATTGTACCCTTCCTGCAGGAAAATAAAAGGGCGTCTTTATACCCCTGCGCCTTAAGCAGGTTTTCAGCAAGCAGTTCTTTTTCCATCAAATTGACCAGTTGTAAAAGCTGTTGTTCCGCCTCCAGCCTGGCTTCCGATCCCACCTGGGGATTGTTGATCATTTCGTTGAGCATTTCTGTTTCCTGGCTCCTGATCCGCTCCCTTTCCAGGCGGTATTCCATAAAAAATTCCTGGGAACTGTCAAAACTCCAACTTTCCGGTCCAGCGTTAAGGCCCGCAGTGGTCAGAGGCTGAAATACTTCTTCATCAGGTATTATCTCTATCCTGCACATTTCCTTTTCTACCCCGCTTAAGAACATATAGGTTACAGCTGCCACCAAAAGGAGACTAAAAACCCAAACCATTTTCCTGTTCATTGTTTTAAAAATTCACCACCTTTTATTTTCAGTTCTTGCCCAGGGGTAAAACAGCTATCCTGTGTACCGGCAGGTTCAAAACGCTTTGGATGGCGCGGATTACCCTTAAACGCAGACCACTGTTTTCCACGCCCTGCGCTACCACCAGCACTCCCGTAATCCGGGGCATACTTTCACTTAAAAGCAGGGGTTTTTCCCCCCCGTTTGCTTCCCGTAACAGGATATAATTTTCTTTACTGTTGTTTTCCAGGATTTCTCTTTGCCCCCCCTCCCGATCACTTTCTGCGGTTTGCTTACTGTTTTCTTCATGAACCAGGCCATAGGTTGACTCCTTACTACCGGCAAAATTGATAAATACCTGTACCTGACTGATTCCATCTATATGCTCCAGGACCTGTTGTAATGATTGGCACAAATCTTTTTCATATGTATTTGCAACCATGAAGGAAACCTCTGTTTCTTCCGGTGGTTGCCCGTTGGGTAAAGAAGCTTTTTTGAACGGCGTAAAAAGTGAACCGGCAAACATTAGTATTATCCCCAGGAGGAGTAAGGATAATAGAAAATAATTTTTCCTTTTATCCCTGAAAAATTTTCCCGTAAAAAAATCCTTGAACAAAGCAAACGTCTTATTTTTGGGTTCTTTACTGGACATGGTCCCCACCTTTCAAGGCCGAATTTCGACTTCAACATTTTCAGGGGGAAGTCGAAAATAGGCGGCCAGATACTTTTCAACTTCCCTTGTTTGGCCCCCGTTGCTGCCCGGGGAAACCCTGCCTTCACCTGTATTGTTTACGCTGCTGTTTTCCCGGGAGGCCCCTTTGTTTGAGGAGGCCACCTCCACAGCAATATTTACCTCCTCAAATTTTCCGGGGGCAGAAACCTCCTTGACAAATTTTTTTTCCTGCACAACTGCATAAATATGTTTGAACAAACCAAATTCCTTGCTGTCAGGGTTATCCTCCGTTGTAATCTGCAGGTCAAGTAAATCCTGTTGAAATTCCCGGGCCAGCTCCGCTGTTAATAGGTCGTATACTTTGGCTTGGTATTCTTCCAGGGCATTTTTCATTTTTTCTTTATACAGCTGTTCTCCACGACCCAGGATCGCCTCCAATTCTGCCCTGTTTTCATTTTCCATATTGTTCACCAGGGGAGGAATTTCCCAATATGGTGCCAGGTGCATTATTTTTTGCAGGGGGGTGATCAGTGTAAAAATAAGCAGTATCCCGATGAGCATGCGTAAATAACGGCGAAAAACCCCTTGCGGCAAAATCATTTCCAAAAGGGTGCTGATAAAAATGAGGATGACAATGTAACGGATAAGCCCCCCGATTGTTTCCATCATCTTTATTCATCCTTCCAGCCGGTTTTTCAGCGCAGCATGATCGTGGCGTTACTGATGCCGATGATGATGGCCACACCGATAAAAAAGACGAGGGCTACCGCGGCTACAGCAGCAAAAATCATCGTCAGGCATTTGCTCATGGATTCCAGGGCACCGCCCAGGGTAGTTTCCCCCAGGGGTTGAATTAAAGCGCTGCAGACCTTGTAGATACTGATGACAGCCAGTATTTTCAGTAAGGGAAAAACCGTAATCAGGGCCAATATAACCAGGCCCATAATAGTTGCACTGTTTTTAATTAACATGGAATAGCCAAGGACGGTTTCTATTGCATCGGCAAGCTTGCCTCCCACTACCGGAATAAAAGCACCGGTCATAAATTTAGCTGTTTTCAGCGTCAAGGCATCACCAATGCCCCCGGCTACCCCCTGAATAGACATAAAACCGGTAAATAGTGTTAACAAAAGCCCCAAACTTATGATACTGATATCTTTAAATAGATCAGCCAGGCGGTTGATCTTGAAATGCGGCGAAAAATGATCTACCAAGTACAGAATAGTTGCCAGGAAAATCAGGGGAAAAATTATATTATTAATCAGGGAAGCGCTGAAATTAACGGCAAAGATGATCAAGGGATGAAAAAGGCTGACCGAGGCAACATGGCCCAAGGAGGCCATTAAAGTTAACAAAACCGGCAGCAGGGCAAGCATAAAGTTTACCATGTTTTCTACAGTATGTTTCCCGGTTTCAGCAACCATTGTAAAACTTTTCATAGCCAGTCCCAACAGCACGAAAAAGGCAACGGCTTCCGTCAACCGTGCAACTTCTTCAGAACTAAAAGCCCCCTGCAAACTTTTTAAAAGTGCGGCAGCTACCGCTAAAAAAAGGAGCTGGCCCAGCAGGCCCAAGTTGGTGATTACCTCTGCCAACAGGTAGCGGCCCAGTCCTGCGCATATTTCCCGAAAAGGAACCAGGCCCCCCTCCCCCTTTTTCCAGATATCCCTGATGTTCCAGGAGGGTAAAAATTCGCCCATTTCGTCTTCCAATTCATACCAATATTTTTCTACCTGCTCCCAACCTTCCAAAGGAGGGGCCTCTTCATCCTCGCCTGCCATCAAAACACCTGCCGGGGCCGCCCCCTGCCGGGCCATAACCCCCCCGGGGGATGTCCAAATCAGCACCACTAGAAAAAAGGTCAGGAAAACTTTTGTCGGTGAAAATTTTTCCGTACCCATCCTGTTGCACCCTGCCTCCATATTTTACCTATGGTATAAAATTGATAATTCCTTCTAAAATAGCCACAAGTATAGGTATGGCCATGATTAAAATCAGTATTTTGCCGGCGAATTCAATTTTAGCAGCAATGTTAACGTCACCTGCATCTTTACATATCTGTGCCCCAAATTCAGCAAGGTAGGCGACACCGATTACACGCATCAGAATTCTTAAAAAAACAGTATTTATTTCCGCTTGCAGGGCTAAATCAGTTATTACATCAATAATCATTTTTAAATACCCTAAAACGTATACAACAATTGCTATTCCTACGCCGATCGATAATAGCTGGGCCAGTTCGGGCCGGCTTTGACGAATAAAAAGGATAAAAATTGTGGCGATTACCCCAAATACCATGACCTGTGCAATTTCCACGGAGCAGCAACACCCACTTAATATAAATTAAAAATGTCGCGGATACTGGTAAAAAGATCTCCCAAGAGTTGTAAAACCAGGAGAAGCACAATTACGACACCAACCAAGGTCAGCATTTGTGCCTGTTCCTCCTTACCGGCTTGTTTGAGGACAATGTTTAAAACAGAAATAAAAATACCAATGCCGGCGATCTGAAAAAGGAGATCGACCCTCAAAACATGCATTTTCAACCCCCTTCCTCCCTGCAAAGCCCCGGGTTTTAGACACCCGGGCTGTTTGCCCGGCCCCTAAAGAAGAAAAATAACCAAAGTGATACCGCCCAGCAACCCTAAATATTTCCAAACCTTATCATTCTTTTGTAGTTCATCCTGTGCCTCCCGGTGAACCTGCCGCAACAGCTCTTTAACTAATTTAATTTGTCGCAGTTGATCATTTTTATCGCCCTTTCCCCAGGCCAGTCCCAGTCTTTCCAACAGCTGGCTGCCGGCAGGGGAAAGGGATAAGCGGGCTGCGCTGTTTTTCAAGGCCTTTTGCCAGCATTCCCCGGCACTCAGGCCCCTGTTTTTTTGCATTTCCCCGGCTGCATCACGAAAGACAGCCCCCACCGGCCCTTTCAATTTTGCGCCGATGTTTATAAAAGCCCGCGGCAGGGGGGTCAGACCATAGCTTACTTCCGTGGAAAACAGTTCCAACCCGACCAGGAGTTCTTCCAGTTGAAGAACGCGCTGCCGGTAATAAAAAGAAACGCCATTTCCATAAAGATAGGCAGCAGTAATAATCAAAGCTGCTCCCAAACCCTTGAGGTAGATCATTTGGCTTTTTCTTCACCCCCGTAGCGGGCAGAATAAAGGGGCAGTCCTTTTTCCCCTTCAATGATCATCTCCAGGGTCCCCGGCCCCTTGTTGTTATTCAGGAAAATAAGGCGTTCAAAAATATTTTCCTGTAATAGTTCACCTAGAACGGGCCGTTGGCAGAGCTCCTCCAGCGAGGAACCATGGACAGAAGCAATAACGGATACCCCTGCAGATACAGCCTCAGCAAGAGCCTGTACATCCTCTTCCCTGCCGATTTCATCTGTAATAATTACCTGTGGTGAAAGTGAACGCAGCATGAGCATAATTCCTTCTGCTTTGGGGCAGGCGTCCAAAACGTCTGTCCTGATGCCAACATCCAACTGCGGAACCCCCTGGAAACAGCCGGCAATCTCGGAACGTTCATCAATAACGCCCACTTTTTGCCCCGCTTGGCCCAAAATCCCGGCACCGTTGCTGATTAAGCGAGCTAAATCCCTGAGCAGTGTTGTTTTCCCCCCCTGGGGAGGAGAAATAATCAGGGTATGAAAAATACGCCAGGTTTGCCGGTCAAACAGAAAACCGAGCACTTTTTCGCCCGCCCCTTTGATCTGACGAGCTACACGAAAATTAAGGGAACTGATGTCCCGCAAGATCCTGATCTTGCCATTTTCCAGCACTGCCCTTCCGGCCAGGCCTACACGGTGCCCGCCAGGAAGGGTCAGGTAACCCTGTTTTAGTTCTTCCTCAAAGGCATAAAGGGAATAACTGCTGATCAGTTCTACTGTCTTCTCTAAATCCTCACCAAAAACATGGTAAGCCTCCTTGGCTGTCAGGACAGGCCCCTTTGTCCCAAGAAAGACTTCCCCCCCCGCCCAATAGATAATAAGAGGCCGGGAATGCCGCAAACGTATTTCTTCTGTTTTATTTAAAACCTCCGCCGGCAATTTTTCGATAATAGCGCGGATCGGCAGGGTCAGAAAAGGGCAGATCTGTTTTATAATATTATTCCGGGCTTTCCCCATTTATAATTTCACCTTTCAAAAACTAATGGCAGCAAAATGTTTACCTTATAGAAATAAGTATTGCAGAAAAGATCTGTTTATGAATGGCAAACCGGTTTTTTTAAAATAAATCCTTCGGGAAAAAATATTTGTTTGGCAGCTGGTTGCCAATTACTGCCATTAAAAAAGCCGGGAAAGGAAAGTTTCCTCCGGCTGACTAATATTTTTTACACACCTTGAAACCAAAAAACTCCCGGTTATGAAATTAAACCAGGAGTTTAATAGCAATAAAAATTAGTCAGATATTTGAATGAAAAAACGGGTTAAATAAAAATGTTTAGCTCTGTTTTACCGGCCAAAATTAGCTTACAGAAACTACAGTTCTGCATGAACTATATTTGTTGGGAATCAGGATGCAGATCCCCTTGGCTAAACAGTTTGCTTATGCTTCCGGAGGATGGTTCTCTCCCTCGTCATTTATTTCTTCCAGCTCTTCTTCCCATTCCTCATCATTGATAAAAACAACTTTCCCGCAGTTAGGGCAGAGTACCTCCAGGGAATCTTCATTTTCCAGGATATCGTTGTCAATTGGCACCTCCTGATGACATTCCGGGCATTCTATTGAAAAGCTGACTTCATACTCATCAAGATCGTCCAAGTCATCGTGATCATCAGGATCGCCATCGTCGTCAAAATCGTCAAAATCATCGAAGTCGTCGTCATCGTCATCAAAGTCATCATCGTCATCGTCATCATCGTCAAAACTGTCATTTTCCAGGTCGGTCAGATCTTCATCAATGGCTTCAACATAGGAAAAAAGTTCTTCATAATCATCTTTTAAGGTATTGATAGAGCTGACAATATCATCGAGCACAGCTATGATTTGGTGAAAAACCTTGCCTTCTTTTTTGTCATCCGAAACCCCCAGCCCTTCGACCAAACCCTTTAAGTATCCCATCCTGGCATCAAGATTTTCCATTTAAAAACCCTCCTTAGATATAATCGGGAGATATAATCGGGCAAAAATAAAAATTACCGCCCTGGGTAGCTTTTTCCCCTGTCTATGTTAAACACGTTCTATATAGGTGCCATCACGTGTATCAATTTTCAGTAAGTCCCCTTCGCTAATAAAAAAGGGCACCTGCACAACAAGGCCTGTTTCCAGCTTGGCAGGCTTGCCACCGCCGGCAGCGGTATCCCCCTTAAAACTAGGATCAGTTTCAGCCACCTTCAGCTCTACAAAGTGGGGCAGTTCCAGGCCGATAACCTCATTCTTGTAAAAAAGCACCTGTAAGCGCAGGTTTTCTTTTAGGTAGTTAATGCTATCTTCAACTTGCCGGCGATCCAGGGAAAGCTGTTCATAGCTTTCCGTATCCATAAAAATATATTCTTCCCCGGTATTATAAAGATATTCCATTTCCTTCCGTTCAATAATGGCCCGGGGGACCTTTTCCCCTGCCCGAAAGGTTTTTTCCACGACTGCCCCGCTGCGCATATTTTTTAAACGGGAACGCACAAAAGCAGAACCTTTACCTGGTTTAACGTGCTGGAATTCTACAACTGTAAAGATATTCCCCTCCAACTCGATTGTTAACCCTGTATGAAAGTCATTACTGGATATCATCTCCGCATCACTCCTTGCTTGCTAATACCTTGCGGGCTATTTTACCTCCATAGTTTCCATAGTTAATATACAAATTTTTTTTCACTGTTTGTCAAAACCTGTACCCCGTCAGCACGCAGAACAACCAAGTCTTCGATCCGGACCCCTCCCCAATTTTCAATATAAAGGCCCGGCTCGATAGTAAAGACCATTGTTTCTGCCAACACACCCTGTCCCCGGGGCGCCAGGGTCGGCAGTTCATGGATTTCCAGCCCCACACCATGGCCCAACCCGTGGCCAAAATATACACCGTAGCCCTCCTGTTGAAAATATTGGCGCACCATCGCGTCCAGGGCAGCACATTCCTGCCCGGCCTTTGCTGCCCGCAGAGCCATTTCCTGGGCGGCCAGCACCAGGTTATAAATTTCAGACTGCTTGGCAGTCGGCTCGCCAAAAATAAAGGTCCGGCTCATATCAGAAGAATAGCCGTTATAAACTGCTCCAAAGTCAACAGTAACCAGTTCTCCGGCAGCAATTGTTTTAGAACTGGCTACGCCATGGGGCAAGGCAGAACGTTCTCCGGAGGCAACAATGGTTTCAAAAGCCAATTTTTCCGCACCCAATTTACGCATCTGAAATTCCAGTTCGTCGGCCACCTCCCGTTCACTGATGCCCGGTTTGAGCAAAGGCAGCACCCTTTGCCAGGCATCGTCTGCTATGCGGGCGGCCCCGGCAATCAGTTCAATCTCGGCTTCTTCTTTTTGGGCCCTGATTTCTTCAAAAAAATTATAAACAGGCCGGAGTTCGCTGCCGGGAACAGCTTTTTGCAGGATCCGGTATTCCCGCCAGGATAAATATGCTTCTTCCAATGCGATTTTTTTAAAACCCTTTTGGCTGATAAACCCAGCCAGTTTGGAATAATCCATGCTGCCCCCCACAGGCACAATTTCAAAGGCGGGGGCTTCCTGGCCGGCCTGTTCCAAATAACGAAAATCGGTATAAAGCTGCGCTTCCCGGCCGGTTAGCAGTAAAAAACCGCTGCTGCCGGAAAATCCGCTGAGATAGAAAATATTGGGATGGTGGGTAACCAGAACAGCTTCAAGGTTGTTTTCCTCCATTTTTTGACGGGCTTTTTTCAGTCTGTTTAAAATAACGCCACCTCCACACACTTTTTGCGTTAAAAAAGATCAGGGGTGTTGCTGTGATTAAATCATCCTGCATTTATTATTTACTATTTTTTCGCAAGCACTCTTAAAATTTAAGCCTTATTGCGGTTAGTTCCACTTTCAGGGAAAAAATCCTGCCTTGACCGGTAAAAATAAATAAACTTACCTTGTTTCCTTTTGTGCAAGCGCGGGCGCGGGTAACAAGCGCTGCTGCAGTCTGCAGAATCTAGGCCCGCCTTTAATACTTTAATGCTACCAATTTGCAGGGGGATTCCGGGAAACCCTGACCCTGCCGGTTACAGGTAGAACTATAACATAAAGTTTATCCCCTTTTTCAGATTTTAAAACAACTGTCCCACCACCGCTGCGGCAGGGATGCCCTAAATTATTGAAGGCTGCAACAGGAGGATTGCCACCGAAAGTGGTTAATCCTTCAAAATAAATACCCTCCGGCAAATTAATAAACAGCTGTCTGTTTTCCGGCAGCAAAAGCTGGTAGCGCTCTGTTTTAATAAGAAATTTTACCAGGCACTCTTCTCCGCTGGTAATTGCCTCCTGGCGCAACAGGCGCAGATCACTCCTTAAATTATGGGCTGCCGCCTCCAGTTTCCAGCGCGCAGAGATGTCCAGGCGGGGCAGGAGCAACCCTGCAAAAAGAGAAATGATAGCCATCACTGCCAGCAGTTCAACAAGCGTGAAACCGCCGCTGGCGCAGCAATGTTTATTTATCGGAAATATTTTGTCTGATTTGCGACATTGCACCGGGTTTTGCACTTGGAATCACTGCTCCTGCTATTTTCTACATGCCCTGTTGGGGGGGGACCTAGTAACCGTAAAACCCATGGATAATAATGCCTGTTTCTGCAGTATCATCGTTTTCTTCCCCATTTTCCTTCTCAACAATGTCTATAAATATTTTGATGACAGCCTGCGCGCTTCTTTCCCCGGGGGCAGATCTGTAATAACCGCGCACAACAAGTGTGTGGTAATGCTCGTAACCGTATAAATGACCCGGGGGCAGCCACTCCAGGGTAAAATATTCTTCTGCCGGCCCAGTACCGACATAAACCGGCATCCCCCCGGTATTATGCAGAAAGTATTCCGGCTGTTCATTTAAGAGGGCCAGGGCCGCCTCTACCCCTGCTTCGGCAATATAGTGTGCCTTAATTTTTTGGGTGTAACCTTTGGCAATGAACCTTTCCTGTTGGGAACCTTGCAAAAAAACAGCCCCGAGCAGCAGCAGTGCAGTAGTTATAAATATAACTAAAAATAATATAGAGCCTTTTTCTTCTTTAAGGAAAAGAAAAATTGTTTTTTTTGTCTGGATAAGGTTAAGATTAAACCTTTTACACAGGTGGAACATTTTTTTGCTTCCCCCGTCACTTGATCGGCAAAACCAGATTCTGCAACCGCACTACGCTTTGCAAAACGCAGGAAACCCCGCGGGCCGGATCCGGATCCTTTTCCTGTATTCTTAAAACCACCAAAATCATGGGGGGTAAGTCCAGGCTGTTGCCCGCCTGTGAATCCTCCGGGGGAAGGTAACGGAAAAAATCAAGCCCGGCTATACAGTAGGCAATTTCATTATATGGTCCTGTTCCACTTCTGAGTTCAAGGGCTTTTTTTGTTTTGTTAAATTTAAGGGTATAAGTGGTAATTACTTTTTCTTCGTTTTTTTTGGTAAATCCGGTCAAAGTCAGGCTGGCAGCCCCCTGCTGCAGTTCATCACCGGGGCAGTATAAAGGGAGGGCTTGGACGTCTTTTAGGGTGCAGGCATAACGCAGTATCCCCGTTATTTTATCCATGGCAATCCTGGCATTTTGCTGGACATCCACGGCGGCTAAACTGCGCTTATAGCCTTGCAGGTTGCCGTAATAAAAAGTCAGCAGAGTTGTCAGCAACAGACTAAAAATAGCTGTTGCCAAAACAATTTCTATTAAGGTGGCACCATGTTCCAGCCCCAACCTTTTTTTCCAAGCCTGCCAGGTTTTCAGGAGCCGCCCCGGCGCAATTTTACCACAAGTCATGTTATACCGCCAAATTTTATTTTCAAGGCCATCTGATCAACATTTCATGATCAACGTCCCTACATTTTGAAACCTTCTGGAACCCCCTGGAAATATTTTAAGCCTTCCTGAACCCTCTGGAATCTTAAAACTGTACCTTTTTTTGGCATTAAAAACCTTTAGGGAAATCCCCCCGGCTGTGGCCCTACAGGTTTTAGTTTCAGTTTCGATTTCATCAATGTCAGTATCAGAACCAGTTTTTGCCTTGCAACCTTCCCCTAAATAAGAAACCAGGGAAACAGTACGGGGGTTTTCTGAATTCCCCCAGGAAACGAGTACCTTCAGAAATAATATTTCCCCCACTGCATCGGGGAACAGGTCTGATAAAGGTACAGGCATAATTTTTGTTTCCCGGGTATAATCCCCTCTTGCTTCTTGCCAGCAGGCTTCTTCTTCCCCCTGCAGGCAGTTTTTAAGCGCTGCATAACCCCTGCCCTTGAGTATCTCCATCCCCTCCTGGGCCAGAGTTGCAGCCTCTGTTTCCTGGCGGCTGAAACGAATGAAGGCTGCAGAACTTGTAAACAGGGAAGAAATGGGCATGATCAGGATGCCCACCATGGCAACTGCCGCCAGAACTTCAATTAAACTGAAACCATCCTCTTTTTTCAAGAAAAAAAACATTTTTCCCTATTCCGCAAGGTAAATATAAATATTGTTGTGGTCATCCCCTGTTGCCTTGGTAACATCTTTTCCGAGTTTATCTTCTAGTTTGTCAACAGCACTTTCAGGCACCTTACTTAATTTTAGGTACAGTTTGTCCCCGTTGCCCCCACCTTCCTCACCTTCTACATTTTTTGTTAACGTATAGGTGCCGCCCCAGGGGTTTTTTTCAGGCCATCTGTCCAGGTAGGGGCCGTTCCAACCTTCGAGATCTGAACCTTCACTAGGCTTTTCAGCAAGGCCGGGATCCTTTCCCCCGGTTTCACCGCTTTCACCGCTTTCACTGCTTGCGGTGCTTTCCGGCCACGCTCCGGTATCGGCATGGTAGGCCAGGGCTGCGCTTTGAATGCTTTTGCTGTCTGCCACCACCGCAACCACCCGGCTGCTTTCAATGGCCTTCAAAATATTGGGGGTTACTACAGCTCCTAAAATAGCAATAATGGCTACCACAATAATCAGTTCGATCAGGGTAAAACCATCCTCTTTCCTTAACACCTGTATACAACCTCCTTATTTTAATTTATTTCCCTGCAGAAACAGGCAGGAAAAAAGTTTAAGCAACTAATAATTACAGTTTGCTAAAGTATCTGGTAGATCTCAAAGACAGGCAAAATAACAGCCAGGACAATAAAAGTAACTATTGTCGCCATGACCAAAATCAGCGCCGGTTCCAGCATGGCATGCAGGCGTGAAACGGCGTAGGAAACGTCCATTTCATAAAATTCTGCTGTTTTTAAAAGCAGGTGCCCCAGGTTGCCTGTCTGTTCCCCGATATGAACTTTTTCTACAAGCATTGGCGGGAAAAAATTGAAGGTTGCTAAATTTTCAGCTAGGGAGCGCCCCCGGACAACGCCCCTTTCAACCTGCTTGATATTTGCAGAAATAATCCTGTTTTCCATAACTGCCTGAAGCAAATTCAATGCGGGCAACAAAACCATGCCGCTTTCCAAAAGGGTTCCCAGTATCCGGCAAAAACGGGCCAACATGATTTTCCTATAGACAGAACAAAAGAAAGGAAAGTCAAGGCGCAGCCGATCAGCCAAGTGGGCACCCTGTTCTGTCTGCAGGCACCTTCCCAGGATCAAACAAAATATCATTAACACCAGTAAAAGCAGATACCAGTGGGCTACGAAAATTCTGCCCAGGCTAAAAAATACTTTTGTAAGCAGCGGTATTTCCAGGCCCAGGTTTTCAAAAACCCGCATAAAGTTGGGTAAAACAAACACCAATATAAAAATTACAATTAAAAAAACAACCCCCACTAAAAATTTGGGGTAGAAGGTGGCCGTCTTGATTTTTTGTTCCAAATCATACTGTTTTTCAAAATGCCGGGCCAGTTGTTCTAAAACAGTATCTAAAACTCCCCCCTCTTCACCGGCCCTTACCATGCTGAGCAGGATGTCCGGAAAAATATCACTGTGTTCAGCCAGAGAATCAGCCAAGAGATGCCCGCTTTCCAGCCTTGCGGCTACTATCCGCAGTCTTTCCCTGATTACAGGCTGTTCTGTTTGTTCACCCAGCAGCTGCAGGCTGTGGAGAAAGGTAATCCCGGCAGCATTCAGAACGGCAAGCTGCCGGCAAAATGTCATCAAGTCCCTGGTTTTCGGACGGGAATGAAAAAAGAAAGGACTGTGTTTATGTTCAGCATTGAATGACATCTCATCCCCCCCTCCAGCCTGTAACAGCGCCTAAACGACAGACCAGCCAGATCCACTAAAAAAGTTAAAATATTCTGCCTTATAAAAACCTGTTTTTAGAGAACTGTGTAGGTCACCTGCAGCACCTCCTGCAGGGTGGTCAGGCCTTCCCGGACCCTGTCCAGTCCATCCTGTAAAAGCGTTTGCATGCCCTGGTTAACGGCATGGTGCCGGATTTCTTCTGTGCTGCCGGACCTAAGAATAATTTTGCGCATTGTATTGTCTACCGGCATGACCTCATGTATAGCAGTTCGCCCGGCATAGCCGGTAAAATGGCACCTTTCACACCCCTTGCCTTTGGTAAAGATTATATTTTGCACACTGTTGCCGCCGGCTTCTTCATAAAAAGCCAGTTCTGCAGCAGGGGGGGTATATTTTTCACGGCAATAGTTACAGGTAAGGCGGCATAAACGTTGGGCAACTACTCCGACTAAGGCAGAGGCCAGCAGAAAGGGCTTCACGCCCATATCCAAAAGACGGGTTGCGGCTCCCGGGGCATCATTGGTATGAAGGGTGGAAAATACCTGGTGGCCGGTCAGAGCTGCCCTGGTGGCAATTTCAGCTGTTTCATTGTCACGGATCTCACCGAGCATCACAATGTCAGGATCCTGGCGCAAAATATGGCGCAACGCCCGGGCAAAAGTCAGCCTCACCTTGTCGTTTACCTGGACCTGGTTAATACCGTCCAGCCTGTACTCCACGGGATCTTCTATAGTAATGATATTACGACTGGGGTTGTTGAGGTGGTGCAGGGTGGAATAAAGGGTTGTCGTCTTGCCACAACCGGCTGGCCCGGTAACCAGCACCATGCCGTGGGGGCTTCTGAGAAAACGAAGGTAACTGCAATATTTTTCATCTTTGAAACCCAAGGCATCAAGGGGTATCACAATTTTATCCGGACGGAGCAGGCGTACCACTATTTTTTCACCATGAATGGTTGGCAGGGTGGAAAGGCGAACGTTTACGGTCAGTTCACCCCACTGTACCTGAATGTTTCCGTCCTGGGGCAGCCTTTTTTCCGCAATGTCCATCCCGGCCAGTATTTTCAGGCGGGAAACAACTAAAGGAGCAATTTCCCAGGAGAATATATCCAACCCCCTTAGTTTACCATCCACGCGCATCCGGGCCCGTAAACCTTCCTCTGCCGGCTCCAGGTGAATATCGCTGGCATCCTCGTTTATGGCAAGGGTTAACAAGGAATCAGTCAGCTGTGCTGCAGAAAGATCACTACTGTCTTCAGTCTGGTAAACTACAGCGCTTTCTTTAATTTCAAGCGGTAAACGCATGGGGAACGAATTTTTTTTGCTGCGCTGTTCGGAATGTTTTACAGAATGCCCCCACAGTCCCCCTTTTAAGGTAAAGGTTTTTTCCATATAATTACCTCCCCACCTTATAGAATTTAAAGAAAAGATAGATACCACTGCCAGATCTCTCGTCCCCAAAAGGCTGTTAAAAAATAGGCCAGTGAAAGAATAGGGGCAAAAGGCAACGCAGCATGCCATGTTTTCTTTTTAAAAAGAAGTAACACCATCCCGATTACGGCGCCGGAAATAAAAGCTAACATAAAAACAAGCAGGACAGAAGGCCAACCGATGGCCAGACCTAGAACAGCCGTCAACTTAACGTCTCCCGCCCCCAGGCCACCCTTGCTTAAAAAGGCAACCAGATAAAAAAGGCCGCCCCCGGCCAGAAAACCTGCCAAGGATGACCCATGTGGAAAGCGGGGACAAAGGAGTTGCCAGAGAAAAACCCAAAAAAAAAGCAACAAAACCAAAAAATTAGGGATCATCATTTTTTGCAGATCCTTTACAGATATTAAAAACAGAAAAAGCAGGATTATAACATCACGCAAGAAATTTGCAGCAAAAAAACTGGTACACAAAAAAGATTCCCCCTTGATAATTTTCCTTCCCGCCTCCCTGCGGCCCAAGTTTCAGGGTCTACCATCTATAACCAATACACCCTGGAACCATGCTATCTTTAGCAGCAACCAGAAACCTTACCATAGGCGTTATTTTACGCTTTTTACGCTAATAAATTACAAAAAACGGTGGTTTTATTACTATTAATTCAACACAAATAGACCTTTTCCTTTTTTTATAAATTTTATTAAGAAGATTCTTTTCTTTTTTTACCCTGTAACTTTTTAAAGAAGTATTTTTTATTTACATTTTGTGGACATAATATGAGCAAAAGCATAGCCTCTAGGGCGGATTCCCTATTTAACCTTTTATTTTTCTGTTAGTGGCAGCAATGAAATAATTCAATAAAGGGGGTTTAAAATGAAACGATTGGAACAAAATGTTGTCAGCAAAGAATTGGCACCCTATCTTAAAGGGAAGGGAATTAAGGATGCCGGTTCCCTGTTAAAAATAGTCCGCAGGGCGCTGGAAGATATAAAAAAAGAAGAGCCCTGCCTGGCAGAGCTGAATATCGGTGAAATTTCCTTTTTGCAGGATCAAAAAAGCGGGATCACCTTGAAAGTATATTTTGATGATTACCCTCCGGGTTTTTAATACCTCCCGCCGGCATTGCCCGGCAGGCTATTCCAAATAACCCTTGCGCTTGAGGCCGGAAAGCACAATTTTTTCAACCTTGCGCACACACATTGTCCCTAAAAATTCACGTTTATTGATAGGATGGACAAGTATTGTATAGAGCCCCAAACGGTTTCCCCCCAGGATATCGGTAAAAATCTGATCTCCGACCACTGCCACCTGCGGCGGCGTAAGTTCCATCAGGGCCAGCGCCTTGCGAAAAGTGCGGCGACGTGGTTTTACTGCCTTCCAGAAAGCCGGTAAATCAAATATTTTCTGTACTTTCTCACCCCGGCGGGCATCGTTGTTGGAGACGATGCAGGCATTGAAACCCGAATTTTTCACTTCATCAATCCAGGATCTTACTTCTGGAAAAACAGCGTGTTCGTTCCAGGGCACAAGGGTATTATCTAAATCCAAAATCAGTCCCTCAATGCCTTTTCCTTTTAAATTCTGCAAATCTATTTGATGAACATCCTTGACAAACTGTTTGGGACACAAGTAACTTAGCACTGCCATAATCCTCCTAGAATCCACAAGCGCACTTTCCTTATAAAATGAAAAATGCACTAAGAGCATGCTGGTTTTCTTATTTTAGAAACTGCCGCTTACCAGTATACCAGAAAAAAAACCTTTAACAAAGACGAGCAGGAAAGTAAAACAGGCGGAAAATTTATAGGGTTTAGGGGGGGCTACCCATTATTTAGCAGTACCCAAAAGCAGAAGAAAGAGGTGATCTACAAAACAGGGTAAAAGGACATCCACCGGGTGGATTTAAACCGTTTTGGAGATCATTTTGTTTTGAAGATCATTTTCCGGGTAATAGTGTTTGTTCGACATTTTGCAGGTTTTAAGGCTGAAATTCTTCAGCAATCTGGCCCAGGATCCTTTTTTCGATCCGGGAAACATAAGAACGAGAGATGCCCAACTCGCCGGCCACTTCACGCTGTGTATATTTCTTCCTGCCCTCCAGTCCGTAGCGCATCACTAAAACTTTCTGATCCCTGATTTTTAACTTTTTAATAATTCTCTTCAGTTTTTCATTGAAAAGGATTATCTCCACTTCATCCAACACTATTTCCGGGCTGCTGCCCAGGATATCCTCAAAGGTAATTTCATTGCCGTCTTTATCGGCGCCAATCGGTTCGCTGATGGAGACCTCCTGCCTGACCTTCCTGTTGGCCCGGATGTGCATCAAAATTTCGTTCTGAACACATTTGGCAGCATAAGTAGCCAGACGGGCCCCCTTGGTGCCATCATAGGTGTTAATCGCCTTAATAAGGCCGATTGTACCGATCGAGATCAGATCATCCTTGCTTTCCCCCGTATTTTCAAATTTTTTTACCACATGGGCTACCAGCCTTAAGTTACGTTCGATCAAAACCTGCCGCGCTTCCCTGTTTCCCCTGCTTAAAAGTTCCAGGTAATGTTTTTCCTCCTGTTTGTTCAGGGGCTGGGGAAAAGAATCGCTGGTGATGTAAGACACAAGAAGCATGATGCCCCTTAGAACCAGGGCAACTGTTGCCATTAAAGAAAACATCCCTTTTTTCCCACCTTCTCATAACTTAAAAGGTCACCTTTTAAGTATATGGGTTAAAAAGGGATTTCGTGCGTGTCCAAATTGTTAAAGCCCGCGTAAATATTCCGGCCGCAGACTGCCGGTATCTCTTTGTTGATATACTGCGTCCAGGGCTTGCAGCAGTGCTTTTTTGTCCCGGGGCAGGGTGCCCTTCAGGGGCAGGTAATTGGAGGCATGGTTACAGCGGAAAACACAGTTGGAAAGCGCCAACGGTTCCAACATCAGCCTGATTTCATGCAGCATTTCCAGCGGTGCCAGCACTGCAAACTGTCCCCTTTCCACCCGTCTGGCCAGCGGTGTGTTCTGGCAAACCATCAGGGTTAGCAGGCCCAAATATTCGGGATCGATCTCATTTAAAAGGGTAGCTGTATCATGCGCATGGGCAGCCATCTTTTCATAACCGCCCAGGCCGTTGATAACGGTCACAGAAAGCGTCAGGCCCGCCTTCCGGGCGCGCTGCCCGGCCTTGCTAACCTCTTCCCGCGTGGCTCCCTTGCGGATCCAGGCTAAGAGTTCTTCATTTCCTGTTTCCACACCCATGTAGACAATGCCCATCCCCGCCTTTTTCAAGGCTTCCAATTCCCGGGGCTCTTTATGCAAAAGATCCTGGGGCGTAGCATAAACACTGACCCGTTCCAGCTGGGGAAAGGTTTTGTAAAGCTTGTTCAAAATGGCCAGTAACTTGGGGGCATCCATGGCCATGGCATTGCCATCAGCCAAAAATACCCGTCTGATGTTTCGGTAATAACCGGCGGCACTGTCTATGTCTTCAAAAATATCCTGTAAATCCCTCTCGCGGTATTTTTTATCCTTAAAAGTGATACAGAATATGCATTTATTGTGAGAACAGCCAATTGTCGCCTGCAAAATTAAACTCCCGGCTTCACTGGGTGGACGATATATTGCACCTTCGTAACGCACTAAGCTTAAACCCCCTTCAGGCAAAAAGCTGCCAAATCCATTTATAATATTATATCACAAATTTTACAAAATGTTAGGCAGCTTTTAAAACCGCCCATTTACCTTGTCAGCGGTCCTTTGGAAACCGGCATTAGCCAGGCCGCCCGTTTCATCCGCCAGGTGCCCGGGGAACAGTAGGGCCTGCGGTTGGGATTTAAAGGCTGCCGTCCACGGCAACAACCTTGGGGCCCCGGAAAAAATAAAGATACTTCCCCTTGATTTTTTCTTTCCAGATTGTCTCCAGGGCCTGTGTATAATATTTCATCTGCAGCCGGTAACGTTTTTGGAGTTCTTCTGCTGTCAGGCCGGCAATATAATCAGTTTTGTAATCGATCAGCAGCAGCCCGTCCTTTTCCCAGGCTAGGCAGTCAATTACGCCCTGGATGAGCACCGGCTCCTGTAAGGGCAGTAAGCTCCCAGGATCCACACCGGTTTCATTGCCGGGCGGGCCGGGATATACTTCGGACGCCGGCAGCGCCAGGCTGAAGGGTATCTCCCGCCGGATACGGGTTGCCTGCAATACCCTTTTCCCCAGCGCGGTGTAAAAAAATGCTGCGATGGCCGCCGGATCGACGGTTTCCTTTTCTTCCCCGGTCAGGTAGCCTTGTGCGACCATTTCTTTTAACTGCCGGGAGACATTTGCTTCGTCCGGAAAGGGTTTGAATTTCAGGTGCTGCATCACCGTGTGATAAGCTGTACCCCGTTCCGTGGCGGTCAGCCTGCTTTCTCCTAAAAAACGCGGGTTCGGCCCCCCGGCAAAAGCGGGTTCCAGCCAAGGCGCGGTCTGGGCATTTTCCCCCTCCAGGCCGGCAGCAAAAAGTTTTTGCAGTTCAGAAACAGAAACCTTGACAAAAGAGGACTCTGCTGTGCGGTGGGGGTAGCGCCACGCAAGACGCCGGTCAACTTCCCCGGCCCAGCGGCTGCTGCCTGCAGCAACTGTTTCCAGGCGGGCAACTTTTGCAGCAAGGTCTGTCTGTTGTGCACTGTCCAAAACCCTTTCCGCCGGTTCTGTTGCCGCTGTTACTTCCCGGGCGGCAATGACCTTCACGTTCCAGGCAGCAGGTTCTTCTTCTGTCAGGCAGGGAACACTGCCCGGCTCTTTTAGCATGGCCCGCAGCGGGGATGCCCCGGGGTGCCGCAGTAAGGCCGGCCCCAACCAGTCCAGGCATCTCTTGGCCCGGCGGCGTTCATAGGCCGGCAGGAGCAGCTCCCCGGCAGAAGCACATTCTGCCCAGCGTTGCACCTCCCCGGCCAGGTTATTGACAGTCGCCACCAGGAAAAGTTTTTCCTGGGCCCGCGTTAAAGCTACATATAGAATGCGCAGTTCTTCAGCCAGCAGTTCCAGGTCCAGCCGGTTGTTTATCGCCAGCCAGGGCAGGGTGGGATAGATCTGGCGCGACGCAGTATCGATATACTTGGGGCCAAAACCCAGCTTTTTATGTAAAAGAAAGTTCTGCCTGAGGTCCTGCCGGTTAAACTGTTTGGCCAGCCCGGCCACAAAGACGATCGGAAATTCAAGCCCCTTGCTTTTATGCACAGTGATAATGCGCACAACATCCTCCTGTTCACCCAACGCCCGGGCCACCCCTAAATCACCGCCCTGTTCCTGCAGCCGTTCAATGAACCGCAGGAAGCGGAACAGACCCCTGAAAGAAGTGGCTTCATACTGGCGGGCGCGATCATACAGGGCCCGCAGGTTGGCCTGGCGCTGGTTTCCCCCGGGCATACCGCCGGCCAAGTCATAATAGCCGGTATCCCTGTAGATCTGCCAGATTAACCCGGCCAGGGAACCTTCCCGGGCCTCTTCTCGCCAGCGCAGCAGGTTTTCCCTGAAAAGGGCCAGGTGCGCAAACAGCGCCGGTGCATGGTCATCTGCCTTCCGGGAACAAAAAAACTGCAGGGCTTCGTAGTAATTTACCCCGGGGGCGGCAGCACGGATTTGGGCCAATTCTGTGGCGTCAAGCCCGACTAAAGGCGAACGCAGCACGGCCGCCAGGGGAATCTCCTGGTAGGGGTTGTCGATGACCTTTAAAAGGGAAAGCATTACTTCAACCTCGGTCGCCGCAAAGTAACCTGTGCCCAGTTCGGCATAGGCGGGAATCCCGGCCCGGCGCAGCTCTTCCAGGATGGGGATGGCCCAGTGGCGTGCAGTGCGCAATAAGATTACAATATCCCGGCAGGCAGCCGGACGCATTTTTCCTGTTTCCCGTTCATAAATGGCGAAAGGTTTTTTACCGCTCGCCCCCAAAAGTTCTTTGATTTTGCCTGCCAGCAGGCGCCCTTCCAGCTCCGCCCGGTCCAGTTCTTCCTCCTCCCCCGTTTCTTCATCAAATTCCTTTTCACCCGGCGAAAAATTTCCGGCTTCCCCGGCTGTATCTGCTACCGGAATTTCATTTTCCCCGCCTGTTGCCGTGCCGTTTCCATTTACACCGTTATCCTCAGCGGTGCGGGTAATAAAAATAGCTTCCAGCGCCCGGGGGTTGGAAACAGTTTTTCCCTCTTCGGCAGTAGGGGGTTCAGCCGGGCAGGCAGCGGGATAGGCAGCACCGTAATGCAGCCAGGCCTCCCGGTCATAGGCCATCTCCCCGACAGCCTCGTCCATAATTTGACTGAAAAGAAAATTTACCCCCGCCAGGATCTCCCGCCGGCTGCGAAAATTATGCATCAGGGCCAGGCAGGTTCCCGGCAGGGTCCCTTTGTTATAGGCGTGGTATTTCTCTAAAAACAGCTCCGGTGCAGCCAGGCGAAAGCGGTAAATACTCTGCTTGACATCCCCGACCATAAAAGTATTTCCCCCCGGTTCCGGCCGGGAAGCCAAGGTTAAAATAGCCTCCTGGACCGGGTTAATATCCTGGTACTCATCGATCAGCACCTCGGCAAACTGTGCCCGGTATTGCAGAGCTGCTGCCGAGGGTAAAAGGCTGCCGGCGGTGCTTTCCGGGCAGCTTAGAATTTCCAGGGCATAATGTTCCAGATCGTTAAAATCAAGGGCGCCTTTTTCCGCCTTGGCCCGGCGATAGCGCCGGGCAAAGTCCTCCACAATTTCCACCAAAAAATGGTACAGGGGTGCCAGCGAACCAAGTTCTGCCGCCTGTTCCGCCAGCGGGCGCTGAAAAAGTGTTTCTTTCAGTTTCTGCAGCTCTTCCTTGCATGCGTTGCGCTTTTGTTGCACACTTTCGATTAAAAACTGGCTGTAGTTTTCGCCGCGGCAGGGTTTCAACCGCGCAAAAACCGGCCGCTGCAGCGCTGCGTAAAGCTCTGTCCAGGAGCGCTGTGCCGCATTTTCGATCTGCTGCAAGGCAGACAGTTCTGTCTGCAGGTTGGCGAGATAGGGCGCCGGGCCCTCCGGCCTGCCGGCCAGCGCCAAGGCCTCCTGCAGACGGCCTGCCAGGCCTGCTGTTGCCTGCCGGCAGTGCAGCAGCATTTCTCCGGCCCAGGGGGTCTGCTCCAATTCTGCAGCCCCCTCCACTGCAAAAGCGGCGGCCTGTTCCTGCAGCCACAGATCTGGCTGCCGGTGGCTGCGGGAAAAGCTGTAGAGGCGCAACAGCAACGCAGACAGGGCCTCATCCCCGCGGTGGCTGCTGTACATGTCCACCAGGCGGTAAAAAAGGCTATCGGCTTCTTCCCGATCATAATAGGTTTCCAGTACTTCCTCTATAACTTCCTGCTGCAGGAGTGCAGCTTCTGTTTCTTCCAGAATGCGGCAGGAGGGATCAAGATCCCGCAGGTAATAGTAGCGCTTAATCACCTGCAAACAGAAAGAATGGACGGTGCTGATCGCCGCTTTGTTCAGAAGTAAAAGCTGGCGGCGTAAAAAAACCTGGCGCGGGTTTTTCTGCAGGGCCTTTTCCAAGGCGGCAGCAAGGCGCTGTTTCATTTCCGCAGCGGCGGCTTTAGTGAAGGTGACCACCAATAACCGGTCGATCTCCACCGGATTTTCCCGGTCCATAATGTGCTGCAGAATCCGTTCCACGAGCACGCTGGTTTTACCTGAGCCGGCCCCGGCGGTGACCAGCACATTTCCCCCCCGGCAGGTAATGGCCTGCCATTGTTTGTCCGTCCAGTTGCTGCCCGCCGGTTTTGGCTGCCGGTTTTTATTTTTCCCGTTCTGCACCCTGTTCCCCTCCTCCCTGTTCTTTTTCTTGGTCGTCTTTTTTTACGGAAGCCCCGGCTAGTTCAGACCAGATTTTGGCCGCCGGTTCGTTTGTAAAGATACGAAAATCATTTTCCTGCAGCGCCAAATCAAACTGGCAGATGGCCCGGTGGGGACAATAGGTGCAGGCTGTATTTTTTCCCAGGCGGTAAGGGGCAATGGCCACTTCGCCCCCGGTGATGGCCTCTGCCGTTGTTTTCAGCAGCCGGCGCAGGTAGTCCCGCAGCAGGGCATAGTGTTCTGCCTGAAAAATTGCTGAATTGCGGTAAAAACCGCCCTTTTTATTTAGTCCCACCGGGATAAATGCTGAATGCCCTGTCTGCAGAGAGCTGTCCATCAAACGGGCCACCTCTGTATCTTGCAGGATGAGGCCCTTCATCTTATATGCTTTACGGATTTCTTTTTCAACTGCCGGCGGTGACAAGGGATGCGGCGTGCTGATCAGGGGGGCGTGCACCCGAAAATAAAGGATGCCGCCCGGCAGGGCCTCTACCTGCAGCCATTCCGGGGTAGAATGCAATACCACATCCAAATAGGTAAACAGCTGCAGGGCCAGCCCGTGATAGACCTCTGCTAAATGAAGCCCGGTTGGCCCTGTTTTATAGTCAAGGATGCGTATGTAGGCCCGGCCCCCCCGATCAAAAGCCAAGTCCACACGGTCGATGCGTCCGCTCAGCTCCATCCGGCGGCCCGCAGACAGCTTCAGGTTTATTCCGGGCAGGGTTCCCCCGCTGCCAAAGGAAAGCTCTGCCCCCACGGGTTTAAAACTGCTGCACCGATCCTGTTCTCCCAAGATCAGGGCGGCCTCACCCACCGTCTCTTTAAGTTTCCCGGCCAGGTAACGGTAGCGTTCGGAACTAAAAAGGATCCTTTGCTGCAGTTTGGGCATCAGTTGTTCAACCTCTGTTTCCACCAACTGCAGGCACTCCTCCTTGCTGAGTTCTCCCCAGGTGAGGTTTTGTTTCTGTAAAGAAAGGGTGAAATTGCGCAGGACTGCGTGAAAGAATCGCCCGACATCCGGTGCCTCCAGGCGGTAAACCTGCCGTTCCCGCAGGCGCAGGCCATAGGTTACAAAATGAGCAAAAGGGCAGGCCCGGAACAGCTCCAGGCGGGATATACTGGCCTGCAGCGCTGCCCCGTAAAGCTGCAGGCCGGCAGTAGCGTGCAGCGGTTTTTCCCTGTTCTGATAAAATATTCCGCCCAGCAGCCTGCTTGCCCCGGCATGCCAGGATTTTTCAGCAGCATACCAGTTGTAAACAGCCCACCAGAAAGGGTGCAGGGCCGCCCCCTTTTGCCACCGGCTAAGCTGTACCGCCAAGTGCGAAAGTGCCCGGCGGGGATGGGCCAAAAAGGGCAGTAAAGCAGTGGCGGGGTATTCCAAGCCGCCTGTGGTCTCTTCAACCCCCCCGGGGCAGGGTTCCAGGGCCAGGGATTCCTCCGGCAAAGACGGGAACAGCTCCTGGAAATGTGCAATTAGCAAAGAGGGCAGCAGCGCCCGGCCCTCCTCATCGGCCAGGGGATAGCTGACCCAGAGGCCGTCCGTAGCCTGGGTCAGTGCCCTGTAGATAAAGAACTGCCCGTCCAAAAGGCGGCGTCGCCCCCCGGCGGCCAGTTCCAGCCCCCAACGGCCGGCGATCTCCCGTTCTTCATCAGAAAAAATGCCGTCCTCCGGAGGAGGGGCGGGCAGCAAGCCCTCATTGGCCCCTAAAAGGAAAACAAATTTTACCGGACCGGGCCTGCTGCGCTCCAAATCCCCCACAAAGACCTGGTCCAGGGAAGGCG
The DNA here is from genome assembly GCA_050942615.1 of Dethiobacteria bacterium. GTDB lineage: Bacteria > Bacillota > Dethiobacteria > DTU022 > UBA8154 > JAAZMI01. The sequence goes on from JBMNNQ010000001.1 coordinate 56,549, forward strand.
GCACCAGGGTCAGTCGCAGGTTTTCCAGCCCCGTTTCCACGAGGCGTGCGTAAAGGGATACAGTTATCCTTTCTTCACCCATAATTTCCACCAGCTGATCAAAAAGGTCGATTACCCCTTTGTAAACCTGCAGGTGGGCACGGGCCTTCTCCGGGTTTCCCCTTTCCAGGGCCTGCTTGCTCCAAAACTCCAGGCGCTCCCAGGCACCGGTTTCCATTAAAAGTTCATAGAGGGCGGTTGTCTTCCCTTTAACCGTGGGCGAGGTTTTAAACTTTTCTTCCAGGCGCAGCAGCGGCCTGCTAAGTTTTTCCCGCGTGGTCTGCAGCAGTTGCAGATATGCTGCCTCTGCCTTCCCGGGCGCCTCCCCCGCCCGTTCTTCCACAGCATCTATGGTATCGCGTCCCCAAAATCCCCAGGGCGCCTCTGCGCGCCAGAGCCCCCCCTGTATGCCGAAGGCCAGCACATAATTTTCCAACTGGTCTGTTCTTTCCCGCCACTTTTGCTGCACCGCCTCATCCCCGGCTGAAGGGAAAAGAAATTCCGTTTTAAAACAGCGGAAAACAGCGCTGTAACGCCAGTTGCGGTTGATAATCTCCAGGGCGGAACGCATAAATTCAACAAGCGGGTGGTGTAAAACAGTGCGCTTTTGATCAAGAAAAAAAGGAATATCGTAGTCGCCAAAAGTGGTGGCGATCATGTCCCGGTAGTTGTCCAGGCCGCTGCTGATGACAGCCATGTCCCGCCAGCGGTAACCCCCGTCCCGGCAGCGCCGGATCATCTCCCGGGCCAGGGACTCCACTTCACAGCGGCGGTTGGGGGCGGCTGCTAAATATAGGGAATCCGGTTGTTCCCGGTAAGCCTTTTCCGGATAACGAAACAGGTTTCGTTCCAAATGGGCCAGCGCGGGGTGATCGTTAAAACGGGAGTAGTGGCGATCTTTAAGGAAAATTTTCTTTACGGGGATGCGGGAATCCAGGGCCTGCTGCAGCAACTTCCGGCAGGTCAGGGCTGCAGGGTAAAAAGGATCGAGCTCGTCCAACTCCTCGCCGGGCAAAACCTCACGATCAAGACAAAGCGAAACCGTCACCGCCCGGGAAATGCTTAACAATGCTGCCAACACGCTATGTTCCTGGTTGCTAAAGTGTGCAAAACCATCTACCCAGAGCGCAGCCCCTTTTAAAAGAGAGGAACGTGCAGCCTGTGCAGCCAGTAAATCCAGATAGTCTTCAGCATCCCAGTACTGAGCGCCCATTTCTTTAGCGGCTGTTTCCAGGATGAAAAGCAGGTCGCCAACTTTTTCCTTAAATAAAACCGGCAGTTTTCCCCCGGCCCGGATGCGCTGTTCATAGGTTTGCCTGAACTGTGCAACGGTAATGCCGGCACGCTTCAGCTCGTTGGCTACCTCCACAAGGTTTTCTAGCACCCCGCCCTGTTCCCCGGCATGCTTGAAAACCCGCAGTGCAGAGCGGTGTTTTTCCAGCACCTTGCGCAAAACCATACTTTTGCCCAGGTCATCAATAAAAAGACGGTTGCCCCCGCCAACCTCCTGCAGCACTTTCCAGGCCAGGCGGCGAAAGCTGAGCACCTGCGCCCGCATGGCCCCGCCCAACCCGGAGGCGGCAAACAGGGCATATTCCGCCTGAAAAGTGGCCTGTTCAGGCACGATGTATAAAAGCGGGTAACCCGCCTGGCTTTTCCTTAATGCCGCAATAATTTCCTGCCGGCAAAGCCTGCTCTTGCCCATCCCGGCCCGGCCGTAAACAAGCCGCAGACCCATAGGTATGTCCTCCTTTGACCGATTTTAAAGGGTGCTGAAAATTACCCGGCACCCCTGTTTGTGCTCAAACAGTGTTAACCATGATGAATGATGAAAATGCAGGCTGCAAGACAGTGCCCCTTTGGGTATGACATTTTCGTGTGAACAACACCTGCGGTTAATTTAAAATGCAGTTATTTTACGAAGTCACAAAATGAAAATAAAAGGTTGTGCCCCGGCCGGGTTCGCTGCGCACTTCTATGGTGACGCCGTGTCTTGCAGCAATCTGTTTGGCAATTGCCAGGCCCAACCCGGTACCGGTTTTATTTTCTTCCGATCGCTGCCGATGAAAACGCTCGAAAATATGGGGCAGTTCAGCAGGCGGTATGCCGGGGCCGTTATCATGGACAGAAAGTGTAAAGCCTTTTGCCGCTTGTTTTATTTGCAGGCCCACTGTTGCACCGGCCGGTGAAAACTTGATGGCGTTGTCTAATACAATCATCAGCATCTGCCGCAGCCGGCCGTAGTCACCCTGCAGGGTAAAACCCCCGCCGTTTGTATCCAGTTCCTGTTTTAGTGCCACATTTTTTGCCTGGGCCCCGCGCCTCATGCCCCGCAAAGCATCGGCAGCTATTTCCGGCAGGTTAACCGCCTGCATATCCATTACAAAATCAGGGTTTTGCAGCCGCGCCAAATTAAGCAGATCGGTAATCAGCCGTTCCAGGTAGATGCTCTCTGTCAGCATCTGCCGGTGATAATCGGCCACCGTATCCGGTTCCGAAACCACACCATCGTGCAGGGCCTCCAGCGAACCGCGGATAACAGTAACCGGCGTACGCAGTTCATGGGAAATATTAGCCACAAAATCCCGCCGCAGCTTTTCAAGCTTGGCGCTTTCCCGGGAAGCAAGGTCTAACTTTGCCGCCATCCTGTCCAGGGCGCCGGCCAGCTCGCCGATTTCGTCGTCCTGGGCCACACCGGTTGCAGCCCGGTAGTCACCGCCGCTAATTTTCAGGGCAGCAGTTTTCATTTTGCGCAGCGGTCTTGTAAAGTGCCGCGCCAAAATACCGGCGATGAAAAAGGAAACGACAATTGCCGTCCCCATGCTGAACAGCAAAATGAGCAGGCCGCTTCTGGTTGTCTGCCAAATACTTTCGATCTGTTCGTGCAACACCACAGCACCGGCGATTTCACCGCCGGGCAGGATAATGGGCGTCGCTACCGTAAGGGAAGGTTGGCCTAAAAACGCCCCGAAATTTTCACTAAATGTAGGGCGGCCGTCCAGCGCCGCCAAAATGACATTTTCAGCCCCGGGCGGCAAGTCCTGGTAGGCGAGGCTTGCCTGCCCGTGACCGCGCTCAATCTGTTTTAAACTGAGATCGACAATCCACACATCGGCCTCGGTGAGATCGTTTAAAAACCGGAGATGACTGCCATAACCCCGGCCCCGGCCCATTTTACCGTGATTCGGCCCGTGTTCCGGGCTGTCCGTTTCCAGCCCGGCCAGAGAATGGGCAATGCGCCGGGCTTGATTTCCCAGTTCAGTTTTATGAAGATCCATGCTGTGGCGTGAAAAAAGGGAAAAAAATACGAGGCCGATCAGGAGTGAAAAGGTCAGCAGCGATCCTGAGAAATACAGCAGCAGGCGAAAATAAATTTTATTTTTCACAGCGTCGCCTCAAATTTATAGCCCACGCCCCAGACGGTTTTAATTTCCCAGTTTTCGTGAGAAACCTGTTCCAATTTGGCCCGCAACCTTTTAATGTGGGAATCAACCGTGCGGGTATCTCCTGCATAGTCATAGCCCCAGAGGCTGTTTAACAGATTATCGCGGGTAAACACCTTATCTTTGTTGATCGCCAGCGTCCACAAGATTTCAGTTTCCTTTTTGGTGAGGGGAATGCGGGTACCGTCAATTTCTGTACGGTATTCATCCAGGTTGATCAGCAGGTTCCCAAAGGTAAAAATTTGTGCCTGCGTATCATCTTCCTGTGCAACGCGGCGCAAAACGGCCCGCACACGCGCCATCACCTCAGCCGGCGAAAAAGGTTTGACGATATAATCATCGGCACCAATATCCAAACCCATGATGCGTTCAAAATCTTCTCCCCGGGCCGTAATCATAATCACAGGCACACTGCTCTGCCGGCGAATTTCCCGGCAGACTGTAAAACCATCCAGGCCGGGCATCATAACATCAAGCAGGATTATGGCAAAGTTTCCCGCGCGTGTTTTTTCCAGCGCACCGGTTCCGTCAAAGGCTGTCGTGACAGTAAAGCCTTCCTTGACAGCGTAGGCCTTTAAGACCGCAACGATCTGCCGGTTGTCGTCAGCGATTAGCATTTCCAGCACCGCCCTCACCCCCTGTATAATAGCATGGGCAAAGCATTATGTAAAAAACCCCTACACTCCCGCCTTAACAGCAACGGCCCTCCTTGCTATTAAACCGGTGGTTCATTTTATCCCTTGCCGGTTTGCTTTCTGCCCATCAGACTGTATGCCTGAAGTTGGGCAGGAAAAAATGTTCTTATGGTTTTTGTTACAGATACTGTTTATGGAAATTATTTTTAATGGGCTGATTATAACTATTTTAACACGAAAAAAAGTTTAAAAAACACACTTTTGTCAAAACTAAGGGCTATGATCAGCTTTGCAACAACAAAAAATAAGGTTGAAAGGAGGTTGGAGCATGAAAACTATAAAAAAATTTGTAATTGCCGGTATTATGGTGTTGGTTTTACTGGCCGGCACGGTTGCAGCATTTGCCACCGCACAGTACGCCACTCCGGCAGAGGCAGTTGCCGGGTTAACGGGGCGGGAGGTGCAATCCGTTAGCGACGAACGTGCACAAACAGGGAAAACCTATGGCACCATCGCCCGGGAGGCGGGTGTCCTGGCTGCATTTAAAGCCGAAATGCTGGAGATGAAAAAGGATACACTGGCCGCGCGCGTCGCCGAAGGCCGGATGACCCGGGAACAAGCTGACGCTGTCCTTGCTAAAATAGTTTCCCACCAGGCTACCTGTGACGGCAGCGGTGCAGGCTGCGAACTGCACGGCGCCGGCCTGGAAGGCGGGGCAGGCTTTGGCCGGGGCTGCCAGGGCCGGGCTGAGAAGCAAGACGGCCGGAACCCTGCACAACACGGCCTGGGCCGGCAACAGGAAAGCCGGGGGCAGGGACAAGGCACACATAACTGCCGGCAACAGGGCTGTGGGCAAGATGGTCAGGGCCACGGCCACGGCCTGCGTGACGGTTCCTGCCTGAACAATTAATAGAAACTAAGCCGAAAAGCCGAAATATCAAGCTGTGCCTGCCCGGCGGAACAGCCCGGGCAGGCACAGCTATGTCTTTAAAAGATTATGGTTTCAAAATGTAGTCATCAATTTTTTTATCCAGAAGGCCGTCACCTGCGTGCGCGGTAATTATAGTAACTGCATCCCCGTCCATGAACTTTTCCAATTGCCCGGGCGCAGGGTGCAGGTTCTTCCCGGTAAAACTTTTTGTTTTTCGTGCCCGGTCTATAGTTTATTCTGTCTTTACGCTTGCTATGGCCTTTTTAATTGCTGTTTATCTTGCAAGGAAATGATCCATTAAGGTGTAGCCTCTAGCGATGTATTTCCCTTGGGCTGCAAAACTTTCATTGAATGCACCCTGCGGATTTTTTAAGGAGTCCCCTTTACGGTAGATGCAATAAGGCACGGGATCTGCGGTGTGGGTACGTAAACGCACGGGGGTGGGGTGGTCTGCCAAAACCATCAGCTTATAATCCTGAAATTCCTCCAACCCGCTGAGTATTTCCCCAATAACCTGGTCTTCAATAGCCTCTATGGCCTGCACCTTAACCTTAAATTCCCCTTGGTGACCGGCCTCGTCCGGGGCCTCTATATGGATAAAAACAAAATCACAGCCTTCCTGCAACGCCTTCAGGGCTCCCCGAGCCTTGCCCTTAAAATTGGTATGCATATTTCCCGTAGCACCGGGAACCTCCACCACCTTCAAACCTGCTAACATCCCCAGGCCTTTAATCAGATCCACGGCGGAAACTACCGCGCCTGCCAGGCCATATTTGACTGCAAAACTATCCAGGTGGGGCTTGCGGCCCTCACCCCACAACCAGATGGAATTTGCCGGCTGCAGCCCCCGGGCCCGGCGTTTCTTATTGACGGGGTGATCAGGTAAAAAAGTGCTGCTTGTTTGCATAAATTTACTTAACAGCGGGCTGTTTTTACCCCGGGGCAGGTAGGCGGCAATTTTTTGCCCTGTAATATCATGGGGTGGTGTCAGCCTAAAACCGTCAGCCCCGCCCCGCCAGACCAGAAGGTGCCGGTAGCTTACCCCGGCGTGGAAATGAAAGGTTCCGCTGCCAAGTTTTTGCCTCACGGTGATCAGCAGCTCACCGGCCTCAGCGGTACTGATTTCACCAGCGCTGTAATCCAGCATCCTGCGTTCTTCATAAGGTTCCTCTTCCGAAAGTGTCACTAAGTTGCAGCGCAAAGCCAAGTCATCTGCAGCCAGTTCTACACCCATGGCCACTGCTTCCAAAGGTGAACGCCCTGTATAATATTTTTCCGGATCATACCCCAGTACCGCCAGATTGGCCACGTCACTTCCCGCCGGCATCCCTGGCGGCACAGTCCGTGCCAGGCCTACTTCACCGCAGCGGGCCAGCTGATCCAACCGGGGCGTCCGGGCATATTGCAGGGGTGTTTTTCCCCCTAGTTCCTCCAACCTTTCATCAGGCATACCATCCCCCAGAACCACTGCATATTTCAAAGTAAAACCCCTTTCCCTTCCCTTTTAAACTTTCCTTAGACGGTTTACAAAAATTATATCACTTGTCCTGTAGGAAAAAAAGCCCTCCAGCAGCAAACTGCTTTGCTAGTCAGGCTTCTGTTTGAACAGTAATTTTATTTTTTTAGAAAAAAGTAGCAAGCGTCTGCTAGCTTCCCCATTTCTCCAGTTTTATTTGATCACCGCACTGTGTTTGTGTTTGCCGGAAGGTACCTGCAGTGGCTTCAATCACATAACCTGCCTTTTTAATTACCGGGCTGCAGCGGCAGGGACCCATCCCTTCCATCAGGTAACAGATACAATCCCCCGGGTCTACAAAAGCAACATCCAGGGGAAAAAACATGCCCCAGGTATGCACTGCCTGGCAGGGTCTGATGATCAGGCCCTCCCCCGGCAGGAGGCCTTTACAGCCCAGTAAGCCCCGGAGGCGTTGAAAAAAAGTGTCTGCCACTGCTGCCTTCTGTAAAATAACAGTATTTCGGGAAAGGTTGACTACCTGTACCTTTTTTGTCATTAAAAACTCCTTACATACTTTGAAATGTCTGCATAATACGAATTAAGGCCGGCCCCAACAGAACAACAAACAGGGTTGGAAAAATAAAAAATACCAGGGGGAAAAGCATTTTGATCGGTGCTTTCATCGCTGCCTCTTCAGCACGCTGGCGCCGTTTTCGCCGCATGGCTTCAGCCTGGATACGCAAGGTGTTGGCAATGTTACTGCCTAATTGTTCAGACTGAATTACAGCGCTGATAAAGCTGCTCAGGTCCTGCACCCCCGTGCGCCCGACGATGCTGCGCAGGGCCTCTTCCCGGGTCTTGCCCAGCCGCATTTCCTCCAGGGCCCGCGCTATTTCCTGGCCCAGAATACCGGGCGCCTGTTCAGTAACCCGCTTCAAAGCCATATCAAAACCCAACCCTGCTTCCGCACTGACCAACAGCAGGTCAAGGGTATCCGGTAAACTTTTTTGAATTTCATGCTGGCGCTTTGCCGCCCGTGAATTTAGCAGTCCCACGGGCAGCGTTGCCCCGCTGGAAAAGGCCAGGAACAAGAAAAACACAGTTCTTTGTTCCCCCCAACCGGCAAGCCGGATCGCCATCCCCGCCAGGAAAACAAAAAAAACAGCCAGCAGGGCCTGCAGGGAAATTAAACTGTTAAAGTTCATCTTGCCGGGGTTTCCCGCATAGCCGATCTTTTTTTCCAAACCCTGGCGGATTTCCCGGGGAGTTAAATTGCCCAAAGCGGCACCTAGTTTACGGAAGACTGGTTGAATTATTCTTTCAAAAAACGGTTTCCGCAGCTCATCTTCTGTGGCATTTTCTGCCATTTTCCTAATGGTTTGCAGCCGCAGGGCAACCTGTTTTTGGGGGCCCCAAAAAACTTCATAAAAAGCAGTCACCAGGAGAACAACGGTGGCAAAAAGCAGAACGTTGACCAGCAATAACATTTTTTCACCCCTGAATCAAACTTCGATATTGACAATTTTACGAATCACGATAATCCCGGCAATTTGCAACACCACAGCCAAACCCAACAGGATCAGGCCCAGTGTGTCCCGGACCAGCGTCAACATATATTCCGGGTTCATAAGCATCAGAAAAGCAGCCACACCAAGGGGTAACAGGATGATAATCAGGGCCGATAACCGGCCTTGTGCGGTCAGTGTTTTAATTTCCCCCTTAATACGTACACGTTCACGGATAGTCTGTGAAATATTATCAAGAATTTCTGCAAGGTTGCCCCCAACCTGCCTTTGAATAAGCAAAGCGGTAATCATTAAGTTAAGATCCTCATTCCCGGCTCTTTCCCCAAGGTTATGCAGCACTTCTTCCAAAGGTTTGCCCATCTGGTTTTCCCAGATCGCCCGGGAAAATTCCTCCCCTATTGGCGGTCCCATTTCCCGGCCGACCACGGACATTGCCTGGGGAAAACTATAACCGGCCCGCAATCCGTTGGAAACTATCGTCAGCGCCTCCGGCAACTGTTGGGTCAAAGCATTGATGCGCCGGCTTCTTTTCATCCCGATGACAAGATCAGGAACTTTGTAACCCACCAACCCGGCCGGTAAAGCCAAAAAAAAGTGTCCTGTAATCAGGTAAAAGAAAATAAAAACGGCTGTTCCAACACAGACTGCCAAGCCGATAAGCTCTTCTGCACGCATTAAGACATGAGCCTGCAGCAGTTTTTGCTGTATACCCTGCAGATTGGCCCGGCGCGAGGGCATGGTTCCCAATAGCCTCAAAAAACGCCGAAACCCTTTTTTTAAACCTTCGGCCCCAGCCTCCTCCGGTTGCTGATAGTCCGGAGACAATATGCCGGTTTTTAATCTTTCCAAAACAAGGTTACGGGAGGCAAACAACGTATAATAAAGACCTGTAAATAAGAAAACCACAGTTAGAAAAGCGCCGCCCAGAACAGCTAGTTGCAACATTTCAGTGCCTCCTAAAGGCCGTTTCAAAATTTTTCGCCCCGAATAAGCCCTTGGGTAGCTTTTCCCCAAAAGTTTGCAGTTTTTCCATGTTGCGGGGAATAATGCCGGTGGGCACATGTTTTCCGGCAATGCGGCCCCTTTCATTAAATCCCGTTTGTTCAAAAATAAAAATGTCCTGCAAGGTAATAATATCCCCCTCCATCCCTGCTACCTCCGATACTTTGACAATCTTGCGGCTGCCATCAGGAAGGCGGGACTGTTGAATAATCAGGTCAATAGCCGAGGCAACCTGCTCACGGATCGCCCGCAAAGGCAGGTTTATGCCTGCCATAAGCACCATGGTTTCCAGGCGCGCCAGCGCGTCCCGGGGGTTGTTGGCATGCAGGGTGGAAATGGAGCCGTCGTGGCCGGTATTCATTGCCTGCAGCATGTCAAGTGCCTCGCCTCCCCGCACCTCTCCAACCACAATGCGGTCCGGGCGCATACGCAGTGAGTTAATCACCAGATCACGAATTGTGATTTCCCCATGGCCTTCAATGTCTGGAGGGCGGCTTTCCAGGGTAACAACATGTTCCTGATGCAGTTGTAGTTCTGCGGCATCCTCGATGGTTACAATTCTTTCCTGTTCGGGGATAAAACCGGAGAGCACATTTAAGGTCGTCGTTTTGCCGCTGCCGGTCCCCCCGGAAACAATAATATTGAGGCGGGCCAGCACTGCAGACTTGAACAGGCGGGCAATCTCCCCGGTCATGGTCCCGAAATTAATCAGATCCCCGGGGGTCAAGGGCTTTGCCGCAAACTTACGGATAGTCAAGGCAGGCCCTTTTAAGGCCAACGGCGGAATGATGGCGTTAACACGGGAACCGTCCGGCAGGCGGGCGTCAACCATGGGCGACTTTTCATCCAGCCTTCTGCCCAAAGGGGTTACAATTTTATCGATAGTTTCAAGCAGATGTGCATTATCACAAAAAGTAATCCCTGTTTTGATGATCTTCCCCTTTTGCTCCACATAAACCAACCCGGGGCCGTTAACCATAATTTCTGAAATGGTGGGATCCCGGAGCAGCGGGTTAATTGGCCCGTAACCACAGGCTTCGTCATAAATATGCCCGGCAATTTTTTCCTTGTCAGCCCGGGAAAGTTCAAGCCCGGAATCTTTGAGTACCGCTTCCAAGGCTACACTGATCTGCGCTGAATACTTTATTTTCTGTTGGGCATCCATTTTTCCGACAACAGGTGTCTTGCCTGGGCTTTCAAGAACCCTGCGCAAAGTTGCGGTGATCAGGCCCTCCCATTCCTTTTTCCTGTTGAGGCCGTAATTTTCAGTTACAGGTTCTTTCCCCCCAGGGGCGAAGGCCCATTGTGGCGGCAATTTCATTTTTCTCACCTTTCCATTTCCTTTACTTCTGCAGCCTGCTTTTCCAGCCCTTCTGCTACCACCTGGCGTGCCAGTCTTATAAAGCCGCGGCTGACTTTGGATCGGGGGAAAAGCATTACTGCCGGAATACCTTTATTCAAGGACGAAGAAGTTAACCTGTATTCAGCCGGCAGAACGCCAAAAAGATCTTGTTCAAGGGTTGTTTCCACATCCCGCCTTTTGATTTCACTGCGGGATACTGCCTTGTTCAGCAGTAACTTAATCTTCTGCCGGGGGTAATTCAGGGAGTCAAGCATTACCCGGCAGGCTTTAACATTGCGGATGGCAGCCACATCCTGGGTGGTAACCAAGAGGAGCAGCCCTGCCTCCTGCAGGGCCGGATTAACTGGTTCAGAAAAACAGGCCGGCATATCCACCACTACATATTCAAAATTATTCTGCAGCGCTTGCAGAATCAGTCTGACCTGTTCTGCGTTAATAAACCCGGCTGCCTGCGGGTGTGCTCCGGATGCCAACAACTTGATTCCGGAGCGGTGTGCAATAAGATATTCACCGATCAAATCCTGATCAGGATTATGAATTTCATTAAGTACATCATAGATCGTATAACGGGGAAGGATGTTTAAAGCCAAGGCTGCATTACCAAAATCCAGATCCAGATCGACCAGTGCAACTGTATTTTTGGTGTGCTGTGCCAAAGCTATTGCCAGGTTTGTGGCAATAAACGTTTTTCCCACACCCCCTTTGGTGCTGAAAACTGTTACAATTCTGCCCTGGCGGGGTTTTTTAGGCCCGACAGGTCTATTGTTCTGCAGGCTGGCCAGTTTTTTTTTCGCAGACTGGTAACAGTGGTAGATGGAAGCAGCCAGTTCAGCCGGTGTAAAGGGTTCGACAAGCACATCGCCGGCCCCGGCCAGGATGGCTTTGCGCATCGATTCCCCCTGGAGTTCAGTTTCCAGCAGGATCGGGGCGATCCAGGGGTAAACAGTGGCGATTTCTTCCGACAGCAAGTATCCATTGCCTGCTACAAGGCGCCCGATGACCAGTACGTCGGGTTCAAGCTCTTCAACTCCCTCTAAAGCCTCTTCCCTCGCTTCTGCTCCACCGATCACCCGTATATATTCCACTGCAGAAAGCGCTCCTATAATATCGGATCTTTTTTCATCGTCTTCCTCTACTACCAGTACTTTGATATGCTCCATATTCATCACCTTTCCCGGAAAGAACCTAGGTTGGCAGCATTGTAATGCTGTAAGTGCATTTTTTCCTCATCCAAAGGTGAACGCAGAGTAAAATAAAAAGAGCCTTTCAGCTGGGCATAGGCCAAAACTTCAGCCTGTCCCGGTGTCACAGCCAGGGTGATGGTGCCAACCGGCTGCTGTTCGTCAGTATCCTGTTCCCGGGTAAGTTCCCCTGCAGCCATCACAGGGGCGTTTTGTATAATAGTATAGGTTACGGCAGCGCCACCGTTAATTTCTTCATCAGAATAGGTTACCAGCACGTCAACCTTGTCCCCAGGGGAGATATACCCTGAGACCCCTGTAATTTCATTCACGGGAAGCGAGATCGCCCGCCTTTTTTCAGGTACCCGGTAAGAAAAACTGCCCTGTCCCTCCATAGCTATCCTGGCAGTCAACAGCTGTTCCCCCTCCACGATTTCAGCGCGGGAAATGCTGCCTGCTGCTGCCTCCAAATCCCCAAAGGCCTCCGGATGAACGGCCCCCGCGGGGAGGGATTCCACTGCAAGCATCTCTGCCGTAATCCGGGTATGTTTTGGAATAGTACTTTTAGCTACAACTACATCTGTATAGGCCGTTACCTCTACAGCCTGTGCACCGGAGGCAAGACTTTGCAGGTAGCAATTCAGAGCCAGGACGGTGCCCAGAGCAAAAATAACAGCCGCCAAAAGAAGAAGCCTGCCGTTTTTCAACGTACTTACGCCCCTCTCAAAAAAACAGTTTCCTGATTGAACTGCTCAACTAGTACTTGGTTTCCAAACAAATTATTCTATTAACCGGGCGGCACGCACCCCGTCTGCAGGCAGTTCATCATCAGGTGCTGCTGCCTCAACAATTGTTTTGGTTCCCGGTGGCGGGGCAATTGATAAAAACCGGCCCTGCACCTTACATTCATTTCCCGACCCCACAGATTTCTCAAGAAGCATGGCCGCAAACCTTGCTATTTCCACTTCGTCCCTGCCCCTTAAATCTGCCGGTTTATATACCGGTACAATAATCACCCGCGGGCAATCCGGGTGATAGCCGCCGTCGTATGTACATTTAGGCGTATGCGGGCATTGATCAAGGCGATATTGTATACCCCCCCGAGTCATCCTGGACATATTTCCGGGCTCTGTGGTAACTAAGGATCCCACACTTAAAACGCCCTTATAACCATACCTAATATTATATCCATAGTTTCTTGCACCCCTGCCCCCCAGGGCAAGACCACCGAAGTTACCGTGAATTTCAGGAATCCCGGCACCAAATTTAAGCATAACCTCTTCCCCGGGTTGGAATCCCCCGGCACGATCTGGAACGCCAAAAGGAACCAGCGGTGAACATGCACACTCGCTGCAGTCAATTATAGTTGCAGTACCAAAAACAGCCTTGGCCCCGGCTGTCACCACCCCGGTGTTCACCCCCAATACCCGTGCAAACGTCAAATCTTTATTACATGCAGAGGAAACCCCAACCATTTTTGTAGACATATCCACTGTAATTGCCGGCGTTTCATTAATATTATTATTTTCCAGGTATTCCACAGCCTTCTGGCGTGTCGAGGATTCGTCTCCGGTATAATATAATTCCTGCGCAGCAGCCAATGCTGCTGCATCACAAGCATTCTGCAGTCGCCTTTTTTCCAGTGCCAGGATGCCCGTATCAACCACAAGCGCCGTCATCCCCAGCAGGGCCAGCATTCCTGCAGCAACAAAAACCATTGCCAAACCGTCCTCTTCACCTAATAAAGTTTTTACTTTTTTACAAACAAGCCGGAACAACTTAGCAAGCATATCATTTCTCCCGCAATGATCTATTTGGTACAGATACAAGCCCGGTAAACAAAGTTGGCTGCTAAAGCCGCAAAAAGGCGCACTGTGTGTTAATCAGGCACGGGGTAAGATTCGCACCGCATCTCGGCCTTGGCAGACAAAATGAACAGATCCTTGTTAAGAACCCGGTCAAAAAAGGGCACTGCCCCGACAGCAGCAGTAAATTCCACTGTAACATCCCCATCCTCATACCTGGCTGCAGGCGCCGGTTCTATTTCTATCCCGGCCGGGTCGATTCTGATAAAAGGCATCAGTGAAGAAACTGCCATTACCTTGTCCTTTACTGCAGCGTCTGATTTACCTACAACAGCCAGCCTCGCCCCTTCCTTAGCTGCGCTGGCAATGACAATCTGGCCGCTGAAAATCATGGCAAACTGAATCAGACCCAATACCGCTAATAGCATTATCGGTAAAAGGAGGGCTGTTTCCACCAGAGACTGGCCTTTCTTGTTATTATTAAGACGACTGACAGCCATTTCATGCTTTCTCCTAACCGGGACGTTAATCAAAAAATTAGAATGGGTTTTGAATGCGCATGGTACATTGGGCGCACAGGGGATATACCCTGTTGCCTTCCTTACCTAAGAAGGGCATGATCAGATCTGCATTGGCCGGAACAGTAACGGTGATCGCTTGTCCCCCGGCAGCTAGCACCTCAATTGGTCTCCCGGCATCCGGTTCCAAAAAAGGGGTGGAGGCAATAGTATTGTTAATCTTCGTTTCAACCGCTGTGTCAGGTTTCCCCACCGCAGCCATGCGTGCCCCTTCCCTCGCAGCACCGGTAATTGCTATCTGCCCGTAAAACAAAATACCACATTGCAAAACGCCCAGGATTAACAATAGAATCAGGGGTAAAGACAGGGCAAATTCCACCATGGATTGGCCCCTTTCATTTTTTATGGAATGAAAAAACCTGGACAAAGGATCTCACCTGCAAAATAAAAATTTATAATAAACCGGTATTATTTTAAAACAGGGCAGCCAGCGGCAAAATTCGTTCCCCAAAGCTGCTAATAACAAGTAATGTTCCCATTACAATGGCCACACCGTAAGGCATGTAGACCTTGTTCCCCGGGTTATTACCCCTGCAGGAAAAAAAATAGAAAGAAAACCTGTTTAAAAAAGGGTAGCCATACCGGAAATAAAGCACATTAAAAAAGGGAACAGCCACAATGCCTATGATTTTTTTCAAAGTGTTCCCCAGCTGCCTGTTGACCAACAGATAACCCAGGGCCAAAATTCCCCCGCAAAAAGCGGTAAAAAGTGCAACCTGAAAAACAAACTGTACACCCTGCAGCGCCCCGATAGCCCCCATCAGCTTCACATCCCCACCGCCCATACCCCCCAGTATAAAAGGGATAAAAAAAAGGGCCAACCCCAACAAAAGGCCATAAAGGCCGAACAAAAACCCTGCCCCTCCGCCCATAATTGTATTGGCAACCAACCCCCAAAGCATAACCGGGAAAGTCAGGAAGTTAGGTATTCTTTTCTGTATCAGGTCGAAATAAAGGGTTAGTAGCAGCAAGGTTAAAAGAAGGTAATTATTGAGTTGAATAAACATTTTTTCCTCCAAAGAATTTATATAAAATGACTGTGTACAGTAAAAATTCAATAATAAACTGTATTAAATGTAACTATAACTACCACCGTAAACAATAATATACTGCTGTTTTAATAATGATTCCGAACTATTTTCTGCAAAAAAGATTAAAGTATTATTATCTGAAATACAATAATTATTTACCCTATAAAAAGAAACACCTGCTGTTTATAATCAGCACATTCCTTCTATATCCTTAATTTATTTGTTTAAGGCCTGCCCAAGGGAACCTAACTCAAAAGGTAAAAGCTGGTTCCCTTGCAGGTTCTATCTTTTGTAGAAAAGCCTTTGTTATGTTTTAACCTGTTTGTTTAACTGTTATTCACTAAAGTCGACTCCTACCCCCTTTATTCCTTCCCCGATTGTCTTAAATTTATCAGCAATATTTGTACCCAATGCTCTCAAACCAACAATAACAACCGCAGCAATTAGGACTATAATTAAAGCATATTCTACTAAACCTTGGCCTTCTTCGTCCTTAATAAACCTAGTAAAAAGCTGCTTTAGCATTTTAGTTTGCCTCCAATTCAAAGATAAATTAAAAATCAGGCCTTTATAAAAATCTACCTTTCACCTGCCCCCTTTCTTCCTTACTGCTGGCGAATACTTCCCCCCTACCGTTTTTTCCCCAATTGTACACCCCCCAACAAATAACTTAGCAAAGCATTGATAAAATTTGCCGCCTTAATAACATTTATGAAAAAAATTGCTAAGCTTTGAATTTGCATTATCACCTAGAACTTTTTTGTAAAATGTCAACATTACATAAATTATTTACAGGATAAATCACCCGGGTGTTTCTTAATGCTGAAAATATGTAAAAAAACCTGCTTCAAATGGTTACCTTTTCACTACCGCCTTGTTACACAGGCTTCCCCACCGGACACAGGGTCAGGTAAAAAACACCCTGGAAACAGGCGTAGGCGAGCAGTTCGGCTTGGGCAGGGGTTACCGCCAATGTTATGGAACGGGGGGCGGATGGGTTGTTTTCTACATTGTTTTGAATGTTGTTTCTTGGGATTTCCAGCACGACAGCATTTTGGGCAACGGTGCGGGCAGCCTGTTGCATGTGGGCTGCCTGGTTGTTATAGATTACTAGGACGTCAACCTGATCGCCCGGCTGTAGATGACTGTAAAGTCCGCCGCTTTCATTTATGGGCAGAGCCATGCCCCGCCGGCCGGGTGGTATGGAAACGGCCCAGCCGTTTGGCCTTCTTACATCTGCCGCAGCATTTTTTGCAGGGGCAGCTGAAGCTGTGTTTTGCGTCTTTGCCGCTCTGTCAGCTGGCATGACTGCATATTCTGCTGTCGTAGCCAATCTGGCATCCTCTTCTTTCCAGGTGTTTGTCCCCTGCTTTACATCCGACGGATGGAATCCACCTTCCCCTTTTTCCCCCATAGCATCCCCGGACCGGCTTTCACTTTCCTTTACCTTCCCTGCAATATCCAACGGCTGATCTTCGTTGTCCTTTACCTCCCCTGCAAACCCCTGCAGCAGGAGCCTCCTTGACCCCCTTTTTTCCGCAGTAGCGGGCTCAAAGGCCTCTTCCTCACTATAATTAACTGTGGGCTGAGGGCCTGCACCTGTTTTAGCCGCAATATCCCCTGAACTATGGGCATAATTGCCGGGGATATCTGCCAGAAAACCAATCCTCCTTTCTGGAATTTTTGTTGCATAAACTGTATTTTCAGTTGAAACAGCAACATCACTGAGTATCAGATTGTTAGCAGTCAGCACTGCAGCACTGCCTGCCCTTTTTTCAGCATCCGTTCCCAACCCTTTTTCTATTAATGGATATTTCTTTTTTAAGTCCCCTTTCAGGGCAGGGAAGCTCTCTTCCGGGGTGGGGTAGGCAAAGGTCCCGTCTGTAGCGATCTCTTCCCCACAGGCCTTCAGTTTTTCCAGGCAACGGGGCACGACACCTGTGGGTCGGTATTCACCTTTGATGCGCCCCTCTTCATCTATGGATGACTGCTGAAAAACAAAGATATCGTTGACTACCAATTTGTCTTTCTTCAGGCCTGCTACTTCGCTGATTTTTGTGATTTTACGGCTGCCGTCACTAAGGCGGGACTGTTGCACAACTAGCTCCACCGCCGAGCCAATCTGTTCACGGATGGCCCGCAGGGGCAGTTCGATGCCCGCCATGAGGATCATGGTTTCCAGCCTCGCCAGGGCATCCTGGGGGTTGTTGGCGTGCAGGGTGGATATAGAGCCATCGTGCCCGGTGTTCATAGCCTGCAGCATGTCAAAGGCTTCGCCGCCCCGGACTTCCCCCACGATTATCCGATCCGGGCGCATACGCAGGGAATTGATCACCAGTTCCCGGATGGTAAACTGCCCTTTGCCTTCAATGTTTGCCGGGCGGCTTTCCAGGGTAACAAGGTGATCCTGCTGCAGCTGCAGTTCGGCGGTGTCTTCAATAGTGACAATACGTTCACTGCCGGGGATAAAACTGGAGAGGACGTTTAAGGTTGTAGTCTTGCCGCTGCCGGTTCCACCGGAAACTACGATGTTAAGCCGTGCCCGTACACAGGCGGCCAGGAAGCGGGCCATTTCCCGGCTCAGCGTACCAAAGTTAATCAGGTCGTCGGCAGTGAAAGGATCGGCAGCAAACTTGCGAATCGTCAGGGATGGGCCACGCAGGGCCAGGGGGGGGAATGATAGCATTTACCCGGGAACCATCAGGCAGACGGGCGTCAACAGTGGGGGAACTTTCGTCAATCCTTCTGCCTAAAGGGGTAATAATCTTATTAATAACATGCAGGACATGGTTGTCATCACGAAAGGTTGCCCCTGTTTTGCTGATTTTTCCCTTCCGTTCAACGTAAACATTGGCATAGCCGTTGACCATAACCTCCGTTACACAGGGATCCTGCAACAGAGAGGTTATCGGCCCATAGCCAAATATTTCATCAGCAACATATTCGATAACCTTTTTCCTGTCATCCTGAGAAAGAAGCTGTCCACTTTCTTCCAGCAGCCCCGCAAGGGTATTACAAATCTGTTCATCAAACTGTTTTTTTTGAAGGGGGTTCAGTTTATCCAGTTCCAGCTGCTTATCAAAGCTGTCAATTACCCGCCGCAAGGTTTGGGCAGCAATCTCCTCTAACCTTTTTTTCTTGCTCACACCCTTTTTGGGAATTGATGATGCCTTTGCCCGGGTTTTTGCAGTGCTGTTTCGTCCTGGAAGTATAAACACTTTTTTATGCCACCTTTTCAGCCCCCTAATACCCCCAGGGCTGATTTTTTGAAGGTAAGAATTAAAATGAAAACACAAAAATCCCTGGTTGCCGGGTATGCGAACCAGGGATCAAGATACCAAAAGGTGCAGAACGACACAATCGTTCTTATTTAGAACCCTGTCTTCGGCAGCCTGGCAATCCTAGCCTGCTTTGGCAGGCCTTAGACCCATAGCTTTGCGTCCCTTTCTTTCAAAAGGTTTGCCTTTATCGGTCAGTAAGCTGGTTACTTTTGTAAGTCAGGTGAATGGTCTTATTTCAACAAAAGTTGTTTTTGGACATTTGCTCCTAACAAAACTGGTAATTTCTACACAGTTCTACAAAGAAGTTCTACATGGATTTGGTTTTTCCTGCAAATAATAATAATTTTTCATAATAAATTTATTAAAATTTGATAACATGATTGTCTTTACTACATTGTTTAAAAACATTATAGCCGGGGGTTCCGGGCAGGAAGGTTAACTTCTAGGGCTATTTCTGCAACCTGTGGATCAAATTGGGTGCCGGCACAGCGGCGCAGCTCCTCCCGTACCTGCACCGGGGTTTTTGCCGGGGCATAGGGTCGGTTGGAAAGCATGGCATCAAGGGCATCGGCAACGGCAATAATCCGTGCCCCGTAAGGGATCTGTTTGCCCCGGAGACCTTCCGGGTAACCTGTCCCGTCAAATTTTTCATGGTGATAGAGGATGATGGGCCGTTCTTTCTGCAAGAACCCAACAGGGGAAATGATTTCTGCGCCGATGACAGGATGTTGTTTAATAATTTTAAATTCCTGTTCTGTCAGCCGGCCGGTTTTTCTAAGAATCTGTTCGGGCACACCTATTTTTCCGATGTCATGCAAAATTGCTGCCTGCCATAAAACCTTTTTTTCCTCCTCCGGAAGGCCTATTTTCTCCCCCAGGATCCCTGTAAAAAAAGCAACCCTTTCCTGATGCCCTTTGGTATAGGAATCTTTGGCATCAATTGCAGCCACCAGGGATCGCACTGTTTCCAGGTAATGATTTTGGATGTTCTGGCGGGCATTATCTATTTTTGTCCGGAGGGAGGCGTTGACCACCTGCAGCTCACTCTGCTTTTTCAACAGGGCAGCCTGCCTGGTACGGCGAACCAGCCCTTTTTTAACAACTTCTTTCACCGCACTACTGTCAAACGGTTTGATCAGATAATCCAGGGCACCCCGGCGCAGGGCGTTGGTGGCCGTTTCCACAGAAGCATAGGCGGTAATCATCACCACTTCTGTTTCCGGCACCTTGCTTTTGACCAAGGCAAGAAGATCTATGCCGTTAATGTCGGGCATCCTGATATCCAGGATCACCAGATCAAATTCCTCAGCATCCAAATGGGCCAAAGCCTCGGCGCCACAGCTCGCCGTAGAAACTTCATAGTCATCCCGCAGGATCATTTTCAGGGCTTCCCTAGGGCCCAGTTCATCATCAACAACCATTATTTTGGGGGTATTCATCTTTCCAGCACTCCTCTCCGGAAAAGATCGGTAAAAATACTTCAATTTCAAGGTAATGATCCCTTGTTAAGGAGGCCCTGACCTGCCCGCCGTGATCCTCAATAATTTTTCGGCTGACCGGCGGCCCTAAAGAAATATAGCCGTTGGGATGAACCGCCAGGGGATCAAACATTTTTTCAACGCTTTCCGGTGCGGCTTTTGTTTGGGCGTCACGTAACAAAATATGGAGGGCATTCCCCGGCTGGTGTTTTTCCATTGCTGCAGCAGTGGTCCGAATTACCCCGCCATCTTCAATGGCACGAAAAAGGTAGCGTAAAAGGTAGGAAAAGGCTCTGGCCAGAAGCGTTTTATCCGCCCGTACCTTCAAGTTATGAAAGTCACCGTCGATTTCCATCATAGTTTTCTGGCACATGCCCTGTTCCTGCAAAAAAGAAAACCCTAAATTAAGTACTTCCCGGGGATCGGCAACGCTGAAATTATAGGAAAGCGGGGTGGAAAAGGCAATCAACTGTTCAACAAGCTCATTTAACCTTTTCAATTCCTGCCCCACAGTTTTGGCATAAAATTCGCGGAAGGAGCTGTCATCATATTTTTCGGGGAGCAGCTCTGTAAAGGTTTGCACGGCAACCATGGGGTTTTTAATCTCGTGCGCCAACTGCCCCACAAATTTGTTGAGCACATCAAGCTGTGCTGCCTGCCGGCGTTCTTTTTCCAGCAGTTTTCTGGGCGTCAGATCATCAAATATCATTACGCTTCCGAGGGAATCCCCCGCAGCATCAAGCAATCTGTAGGCATTGATCTCCAGGGGAATGCGCCCGTAAGGCAGCGCTATTTCTTTTTTTCGTAAAGCCTTCCCTGTAATAAAGGTTTCATAAAGCAGATCACCCAACGGGCTGGGTAAAAGCCGCAAATCTTTGCCAATTACCTCCTGCGGTGTGAGCGCCAGGAGCTCCCCGGCTTTGGGGTTGAAGGTATGAATGCGTTCTTCCTTGTTAATAGCCACCACGCCGCTGTTCATGTGCTGCAGGATATTTTCTGTAAACAATTTTTGGTTGCGGATCTCATGATGCAGCCTGATATCACGCAGGGCAACAGCAACATTGCTGCAGAAAACGTACAACGTTTCCAGTTCTCCTTCAGAAAAGGGTGAACCGGTAATTTTGGGGCCCAGGTTAAGCGTGCCCACTAAATGCCCATGAGCCAAAAGCGGTATACAAACCACGGCTTGCAACAGTTGTAATTCTTCTGAAATACTTTTAAAGGCAGTTGCAGCCACTTTGGAAATTTCCCCGGCATGCAAAATGCGTCCCTCTCGGGACAGCCAAAGAAACAGCTCTGCAAAGGGTGTGAAATGCAAACTGGCACAAAGGTCTGGATCCAGCCCTCTTTGTGCTGCAATTTTATATTCCTCCAAATCTTCTTCATAAAGCAAAATTGAAAGTTTGCCCACTGGAATAAGTTCCATAACAGCATTCATAAAAAGTTCAAGAAAGCGGTTATGATCAAAGTTACTGTTCAGGGCCCGGGAAAACACACGTAAAACCCGTTCCTGGCTGTGGTATGATTGCGGGGCCCGGTTGGTCGTGACAGGTTTACTGTCAGAGGCAGGGGCAGCGGTGTGTATTTTTTTGAAATTTTCAACTTCCCAGCGCAGCCGTTCCCTTTCCAGGGTACGTCCTAAAATCATACCTATATTCCGGGAACTAAAAGGTGCCCAAATCAGATCATAAAAGTACTCTGTTCCAGCAAAGGAAAGGGCATCGTCATCTGCATGGGCCAAGCCCAGGTAGGTTAAATCGGGTCGGAGGCGGCACGCTTTTTTTACCCAGGAAAGAGCGCCCTCTATGCTGCTGTCCACCAGGACTACGCCGGAGGCAACCCCTGCAAGCATCTGTAACCCTTTTTGATCAACTGTTCCTTCCAAAAGGAGGTAATCCTCAGGAATAAAATCTTTTACCGCCCGCAAAGTACTTTCTTGCCCGGTAACCAGAATAATGAATTTCAAACCCCTGTTCCTCCCTCCCCTGTGTAATTTTTGTCCCCCTTTTCTACAGGGGGATCTAATATCTGATTTTCCTGTAAAGCCTTTTTCTCTACCACCGGTAGGCAGATTTTAAAAACAGTTCCCCCGGAATCGCTGTGAAAGCGCACTGTACCACCGTGTTCTGTAATAATCTTATGGCTGATGCTGAGGCCGATACCCATGCCCTGGCTTTTTGTTGTAAAAAAAGGATCAAACACCCGTTCCTTTTGCCATGTGCTGATGCCCTTCCCCGTATCCCGGATCCTGATCTTGACCTTTTGATCTGTTAAAGCAAAGTAGGAATTGCCGGGGAAGGTCTCCGCTGCAGCAAGGGGCAGTATCTGCACATGCAATTCCCCCCCCTTTGGCATGGCCTGGACCCCATTCAAACAAATAT
Source organism: Dethiobacteria bacterium (assembly GCA_050942615.1). GTDB lineage: Bacteria > Bacillota > Dethiobacteria > DTU022 > UBA8154 > JAAZMI01. The sequence goes on from JBMNNQ010000001.1 coordinate 78,679, forward strand.
TTAATAAGGCCTGCTTTAACTGATCCCGATCGGCTTTCAAGGGGGGAATATCCCGGGCATAATGTTGAAACAACCTGATTTTTTGAGCAGCAAGCTGCGGCGACAACAGGCCCATAATTTCCTCCAGCAACGCCCGGGGATCTACCTTTGTATAGAAAGGCGGGGGGCTGTGTGTAAAGTTTAAAAGCTTCATAACCAGTTCATTGATCCGTTCGATCTCACCTTTTACAATGCGGGAAAAACTGTAACGAAATTCGTGATCGTCATATTTTTCCGGCAGAAGTTCGGCAAAGGTTTGAATGGAAGCTAAGGGATTTTTTATTTCGTGGGCCATTCCCGCTGCCAATTCCCCTAGGGAAACCAGCCTTTGTATCTGGTTTTTTTCCTTTTCCAGTTCCTTCACCTTGGTAATATCACTTATAACCAAAATAGCTCCTTTTTTCCCTTCTTCCTGCGTTACAACCTGTACGGTGTGACAGGATAAAAAGTGCTGCTGACCGCCGGCGGTAATTCCCAGTTCAACCCCATTTTTTTCCCTTTCGCCTGCCAAGGCCCGCAATAAAAGATTACCCAGGCGGTAATCGAGTACCCTGCTGACATCTTTCCCCAGGGCGTCTATTGCTGTAATACCGGTAAGGTTTTCTGCAGCACTGTTAAAAGTAGTAATGAACCCCCGGTCATTAACAGCAATCAGACCGTTGCCCATATTCTCCAAAATATTTTCCAGGTAACGTTTTATTTCCCAGACATCCTGGTAAAGTTGGGCATTTTTTAAAGCCACCGCAACCTGGGACGCCAAGGCTGCAAGCAAGCCAACGTCCTGCTGTGAATAAGGTTCACCTGATATTTTAAAGCTCAGGGAAAAAACCCCTTCCAGCCTGTTTTCCACAATAAGAGGGACCACTGCCTCTGCCTGCAATTTTTTCATCTCTGCAGCCAGTATTTCCCGTTTTTTCGGTTGTGTGATGCCCTTCAGATCCGTTCGTAAAAGAATCTCTTCCTTTTTTTCAAGATAAGCAAACAGGGGGCTGTTCCCAGGCAGCTGCCGGCGATCCTGATCTGAAGGGGAAAGCCCCTGGTACCGTTGGGCGGCAACTTGGAAGAAACCCCCATTTTCCCTTAAATAAAGGGCCGCCCCCTGCAGGTAAATTGTTTCCACAACCTTATCCACCAAAAAGGCGGTAAGATCGTCCCGCCGTAAAATAGAGACCATGGCCTTGCCAATATTCTGCAATGAATCAAAATAATGGTAGGAGCGGTAAAAATAACGATCAACCAGACGCCGTACCATTTCTTTAAGCGGTTGAAAGAAAACAGCCAGTAAAGTGAGGACAATAATGTAAAAGGCCGGGCCTTCTTTCCAGGCCACAAAATATTTATTTACTGTTAAAAACAGAAGAATATAAATCCCGATCAGTAGCGCAATAGACAACATATAGGCCAATATCCTGCGCAAGGCCATTTTGATATCCATCAGGCGGTATCTGACAATGGCATAACTGATTGACAAGGTACTCAGCAGGGAAAAAACAGGCCCCAGTCCCCGCGGTAGCTCTCCTGAAAAACCCATAGCCGGTAAAAGAAGGTTTAACAGACCACCAAAAATGAAAGATAAGTAGGAGCCGCCAAAAAAATAGCGGATTTGGTAGCGTACAAGACCGCGTGAAAGACTCAGCTGCCGGGAAACGTGGTACAGGGAAAACAGCAGCAATCCTATAAAAGTTAAAAGATATAAAGGAAAGCCGGTGCCATGAACCTTTACCTTGGCCCCCGGCAAAATAATAATATCCTTGATTATAGCGGGAGTCATACTTAAAAAAGCCATTGCCAATGTACACAATAGGAGGAAGAAAACCCCTTGGTAAGGATATCCCCCCCTGTTTGAAAAACAGTAGGCAAAAGCAACTATAAACCAGGGCATGATCACTGCTATTGCATGTGAGGCCCTAATCCAAAATAGCGCCCCGGTATACCCCTGTTGCACTGTTGCCAACAGTACAGCTATGCTCCAAAGGGAGGCGTTAATAGCAAAACCCAGGCATAAACGATTTAATAAATTTCGGGGCGAATCATTGTAGATAATACCGCCCAGGACCAGATGGGCAGCTGCTGTCAGTGCCAGCAGCGAAACGAGACCTATTTGCACTTTTTCCACCCACGCTTCACCTTTGGTTTTGGAAGGATCCCGGCTAAGCCTCCTGCCCGGTACAAACCATGGAAACGATGGAACCGCCAAATCCCAATACGTTCACCAGTGCCCTTTTTACCCTTGCTACACGGCCTTTGTTGGGAACATAGTCAAGATCACAGTGCGGGTCAGGGTATTCATAGTTGGTTGTCGGTGGAATATATTGATTTTTAATGGCCAGTGAAGTGGCGATTACCTGTAAAGGGCCGGCAGCAGCCAGGGGGTTGCCAACCGTAGACTTGATGGAGCTGATGGGCAAGTTGTAGGCATGGCGCCCAAAAACCTTTTTCACCGCCTCTGTTTCTGCTCTGTCCGTAAATTTAATCCCCGGTGCATGTGCGCAGATATAATCAACCATCCCCGGGGATAATTTTGCTTTCTGCAAGGCCTCCGTGATAGAGGAGACAAAAGAAGACTTGACCGTTAACGGGGAATAAGCATTTGCAATCCCCCAGCCTTTAATCCGGGCATAGGCCCGCCTGCCCCGCAAACGGGCCCTTTCAGCGCTTTCAAGGACAATCATGCCTGCACCCTCAGAAGCAACTCCACCGTCACGCCGGGCGTCAAAAGGTCTGCTGGCAGCATCCGGCCGATCGTTATAGGATGTGGGATGCAAACCTGCCGCGCAAAGGCAGGAGATTACAAAAGAAGTCAAGGGGGCATCCCCTCCGCCGGCCAGGGCTATTTCAGCTTTTCCCTTAAGAATGGTTTCAGCCGCCTGGATAATGCTTAAAAGCCCTGAGGTGCAGCCGCTAGAAACTGTTACAACCTGCCCGGAACACTTGAACTCACCGGCGATATCATGTGCTGCTGCATGAGGAAAAGAGGAGGAAATTACATGAGGGTTAGGTAAACCGGTCTGTTGGAAAATTGCGTATTCCTTTTCCCCAAACTCCATATCACTGGAACTGATACCCAAAAAAATACCGGCCCTACTTTTGGCAAACTCCTTTTTGTCGATACCGGCATCTGCAAGCGCCAGGTGGGAGGCGGTAATGACCAGATGGGAGGTCCAGCTTCTTTGTTCAGGAAAGGGTTTTACCGCCTCCACCCAACCCGGCGGGACTTCCCCGGCAATTTGGGAAAGACAACCCGAAGGATCAAAACGGCTAATCCGCCGGATGCCCGATCTTCCCCCTTGCAGTGCCTCCCAGAACATTTCCCTCCCGACACCATTCGGTGCAACCGGGCCAAGCCCGGTAATTACAATTTCATCCACTCTTCCCTGCCCCCTGCAGTACTGCAGATTCCCCCCAGGCAACAACGCTTTATGACCAGGAAGGCATAAATTTCCACAAAGAAAATTTATTTCTACTAATTTCGCCATAAATCTTGCAAATTCCTGCAGTTTTCCTGGTAATATTGCCCTAAATTCTTTTCTTTAGTCAGTTGTGTACCAAGCGCGGAAACAATTGCTGCAGCGGGGAAAGAATATTACAACAATTGGAAAGTACACAAGCTGTCAAGAACGGCCTATGAAATACGGTATTTTTTAAGGTGCAAAAAAGCCGGGATCAATGCAAAAAAGCAGCGATCCCCTGGGCAATTTCTTTAAACGTTTCGGCAGCATTACCCTGCAGGGGTTCCTCAATAAAGACCGTCACTACCGCCTGACATCCTTCCAGGGGGACGCAGCCTGTAAACCAGGAATACAGCTCGGGCCTGCCTTTAACGATCCTTTCTGTTTCCGCCGTTCCGGTTTTCCCGCCCAGGATCAGCGTGCTGCTGCCCGCGGCTTTCCCTGTGCCATATTCAACGACGCCCAGCATCATATAGCGCAATTTGTTTACGGTCAGTGCCTTTAAAACCCTGCGGGGGGTAACTGCAGAAAATTTGGCGAAAACCAGGCCCTGCCTGTTTTGAACCGCCTTGACCAGCCGGGGTGCCACCAAGTAACCGCCGTTGGCCATTGCAGCCGTCAAACGGGCTACCTGCAGCGGTGTGGCCTCTACCCGGCCCTGGCCCAGGGCCGCGAGGGCCAAATCCCCTAAAAAGGGCATCTCCTCCGGCTGGGGAACACAGCCCTTAACCTCACCACCCTGTGCGGCGCTGCCTAAGGGTATACCTGTTTCCCGGCCCAAACCCAGGGCCTCTGTATATTGGCAGATCGTTTCCTTCCCCAGGTCCAAAGCCAATTCTATAAAGGCAGCGTTGCAGGAATGTGCAAAGGCTTCGGCCAGGGTAATCTTTCCGTGCGGGCCGTGTTGGCAGTGAAAAACCTGTTCTCCGACCCGGATATAGCCGGGACAGTAAAAGCTTTGATTCAGCCGGGCCTTGCCGGTATCCAAAGCTGCAGCAGCAACCACAATTTTAAAAATAGAGCCGGGGGGATAGCTTAAAACACTGCGGTTAATAAAGGGTTTCGAACTTAAAAAGTCTTTTTGTTGTTCAGCGTTGTTCAGGTAGCTGGAAAGATCAGCCTGCAGGTAGTTGGGCCGGCTGGCCATAGCCAAAATTTCCCCGGAACGGGGTTCCATGACCACTACAGCACCCTTGGCCATGCGGGCATCCATAATTTTTTCAACCTTTTCTTGAATGCGGCGATCAATGGTTAAAACCAGGTCCAGGGGTTTGCTGTGCGTGTTGCTGTTTTCCCAGAGCCTATAACCCAAACCCTCTACAAGGTTATGGTTGTTATCAACGATAGCCGCCAAAACGGCAGGGCTGTTTTTCAGTTCACTGTTAAAGGTTAGTTCCAGGCCAACTTTGCCCTCTCCATCATAGGGCCCGGTATGCCCGGCCACATGTGTAGCCAAAGCCCGGCAGCCGTACCTTTTCCAGGAGGGGACAACGAGCAACCCCGGCGTTTGCAGGTTTTTAAATGTTATTTCTTCCCGGGCATCAACGTCGCGGAGCGCAACAAAAGGGTTACCGGCAGCAGCAGCCTTTGGGAAACGTTGGCAAACCATTTTAGCTGCTGCTGCATCGTCATCCTTCAGCAGGGCAGGGAAAACAACCAGCAGTTTTTCCTCCTCTCCGCCTAGAAGGGAGGTGCCATGGCGATCCAGAATTTCGCCACGCCTGTAATTCAATAGCACTGTTTGTGCCCTTTGCCTGACTGCTTCTGCAGCTAGTTTGTTGTTTCGCAAAAGTTGCAGGTAGCCTAAACGGCCCCCTAAAAATATAAAAAACAAGGTGCTTAAAAAAAGTAAAAATATAGTTCTTTGCTGCTGCCTGGCCTTGCGGTTAATAACGGGTTCCCCCCTTCGTAGCAAAGATCACCTTCCCTGCAGGGTATGGCGACAGGCAATATCACACGACAAACACCCCGGCAGGGAAACGAAGAAAAATATAAAAAACCCTTTTTCTTCTTTTGAAAACTATTTTTGACCCTTTTTGCTAAAATTATGCCTTGTTTCCGAGTATAAAAAAAACGCTCCTTTGAGCGTTCAGCCGGCCGGCTTATCGTGCGGGCAACAAAAAAACACTCCCCGGCCTGTTTTCAAGTTTCTTGTTTCATGTGGCTATTGCTGTTGCAAAGAGGTTGGTCTTTAGCAGTTTTGGGCTTTACCTGTTCTTCCGGTTTTCCCGGTTTTGCCGGGCAATTTCTTTATAACGATCGTGTTCATCCAAGGTGGTGCTAAAATAATGTGTACCGCTGCCGTCCTCTTTATAAACAAAATAAAGGTAGTCCACATCTGCCGGGTAAAGAGCGGCCTTTAAAGCTTCTTGTCCGGGCGAGGCGATCGGCCCCGGGGGCAAACCGGGGTAAAGATAGGTGTTGTAGGGGGAATCAACCGCCAACTCTGCGTATGTTAGAACCGGTTTTACCTCACCCAATACATACTGTACCGTAGCACAAGACTGTAAATAGGGCATGTTTTCAGAACGCAGGCGGTTATGAAAAACAGCGGCGATAAGGGGGCGTTCTTCCGGTACCCTTGCCTCGCGCTCCACAAGAGAGGCCAGCGTTACTATTTCATGGGTGGAAAAACCCAACTCTGCAGCACGTTGGTAAAATTCAGCGGCAAAAATTTCATGAAAGCGTTGCAGCATCAACGCAGTAATCTCTGCGGGCATGACCGCTGTTTGTTCAATTTCATAAGTATCCGGAAACAGGTAGCCTTCAAGGGTATACCGTACCCCCGGGGGCACAGCCCCTAAGAACTGAAAAGAAGACCCCCGGCGCGGTCGGAGGCATTCCCGCAAAAATTCTTCCTCCTGTACAAGGCCCTCTCTTGCAAGCTGCAAGGCGGTCTGTTCCACAGTAAAGCCTTCGGGAATGGTAAAGCGGAACCCCTTTTTAGGAACCACCCCCCGCTGTAACGCATCCATAATCTCATTAAGGGATAGTTTCCTCGAAAATAGATATTCCCCGGCCTGGAATTTTGCATGGCAACCCCTGTAACGGGCATAAAGGCGAAAAAACAGGCTGTTTTTAATCAGGCCCTCCCTTTGCAAAATAGCAGCAATTTCAGCTGTGGAGGAATTGTAAGGTATAAAGATTTCTTTAGGCTGATAACTGCTGCTGCCTGTTGGTAACAGTTGGGAGTTAACCCACCAGCAGGCCAGGCCACAAGAAAGTAAAAAAAACAGCAGAATAAAACCACAAAATGCCCGGGAAGTTAATCTAAAAACATAAAACCTGCTTTTTTTCCGCCTTTTTTTTCTTTTAAACCAGGTCGGCCAAACTTTCATTTTAAGCCTTCTCCCCAGCCATTTTTGTTTTGTTCAGCTGCCTTGTGCCTTTTTTTGTGCCGCAGGTAGCTTTCCAAGATAAAGACTGCCGCCAGTTTATCAATAACCTTTTTTCTTGCCCTACGGCTGACGTCCGCCTCCAGCAAAGTCCGTTCGGCGGCCATCGTGGTCAGGCGTTCGTCATAGGTAACCACCGGTATGTTGACAGACTGCGCCAATTTCTCCTTGAAAGCAAGAACTTTCGCCGCTTGGGGGCCAATTGTACCGTCCATGTTGCGGGGTAAGCCGATTACAATTTCCTGAACGCAGTACTCCTTTACATACCCTGCAAGAACAGAAAACACCTGCCGCCGGCTTTGCCTTTTGATTACGCCCAGGCCCTGGGCAATAATACCTAGTTCATCACTGACAGCCACGCCGATGTTTTTTTCCCCCACATCCAGGCTTAAAATACGCATCTATAAACTTCCTTCTTTTACATATGTTGATCTGCTAAAATATTTTTATGCAAAACTCCGGACAATAGCCCCCGCAGTAACCGCAAAGAATACAGCGCTCCGGATCCACGATTGCCCGGACAGGTTCTTCCTTTTCGAGAGAAAGTGCCCCCTGGGGGCACTTTTCAACACAGGAGCCGCAGCCGATACACCACTCCTCTATTTCCAGACGCCTTTTTTTACGGGACAGCCGCGCCGTTATTTCCGGCGGCGGCTTTAAACCACGGCAGTAATGCAGATTAACAAGCAGTTCCTCAGGGGTGGCCATCCCCACAGCAAAGGAATGCAGCTCTTCTATGTTTATAACAAATTTTAGCGCTTTTTCGGCGGTGGATATCAGATGCCCTCCGCCCAAGGCTTTCATTCCATAAATCCCCAATCCCTTTTTATAAGCCCCGGAAAGCGCCTCTAGCATGTCTTCTAGTGTGCCGTCCTTGATGCCGATGCCCTTGTAGTTGATAATGGCATGCAGAACATCAAGAAAGCCCAACTCGGCTGCAGCCCGGACCGCAGCAACGGTGTGGGTGGAAATCCCTACTGCACCGACCAACCCTTTGGCCTTGGCCTCCAAAAAAAAATCCAGCGCTTCCTGATGTCCTTTCAGGGTCAGCGCCGATTCCTGTTCATGTAAAAGGAAAATGGGAATAAAATCAATATCCATTTCCCGGCGTGCTTTTTCAAAGGAGGCCCGGGCCCCGGCGCGATCATAAGCATAGGTTTTGGTAGCGATAACAGGCAGCGTCTGAATCTTTTTCAGGGCCAGCCGCAGGTAGGTATAATTTTGGTAATGTTCCGCCGTATCCCAAAAATTTATGCCACAGCGGTAGGCCTCTGCCAACAAGGCAGCGCCTTCTTCCAGGGGAAGATGCGCCTGCAGGGGCCCCAACGTTAAGGTACCGAAACAAAGCCTGGAAACACGCTGGCCGGTTTTCCCCAACAGCCGGTATTCCAAAAGACTCACCTGTCCCCTTGCAGTTCTTTTTCCAAATAGACCCGCAACAGCTCTTCCAATAGTTCATCTCTTTCCAGCTTACGGATAATGCTGCGGGCGTTATTGTAGCTGGTAATAAATGCCGGATCACCGGACAAAAGATAGCCGACAAGCTGGTTGATGGGATTATATCCTTTTTCCTGGAGGGCGGTATATACATTTTTTAAAACCAGGCGCGCTTCGTTGACTTCCTCTTCCGTTCTGACATTAAATCTCATGGTATGGTTAAATTGATCCCCGACCATTTTTACTCCCCTCCCCGGAGAATAACTCCCTATTATTTTTTTCCTGCTTGCTGCTGTTCCTGAACTACCTGCAAGGCATGGGAAAGTGCCTGTTCCAATTTTTGTGGGTCTTTACCGCCTGCCTGGGCCATATCAGGACGGCCTCCTCCGCCTCCCCCGGTGACGGCAGCAACCTCCTTGATCAGCCGGCCGGCATGAAAACCTTTTTGCACTAAATCAGGCGTAACGGCGGCGGCAAGCAGAACCTTCCCGGCAGCCACGCTGCCCAGGGTGATAATACCGCTGCTCATTCTATCACGAAAATAGTCCAGATACTCCCTCAGGGCCTCCATGTTTTCAGCCTCTACCTGCACACTGAGAACAGGCACACCCAAGGAGTGATCAGTTTGTTTTAATATATCTTCAATCTGTTGCCGGGCTATTTTTTGGGAAAGCTGTTTAACATTGCGCTGCAGTTCCCGCTGGGCCTCTAAAAGTTCAGACAGCTTTTCCGGGAGTTTTTCTGCAGGAACCTTGAGCAGCCCGGAAACCTCTTGCAAAATTTCATCCTGCCCGGCAAAGTGACGGTAAGCACTGTGGCCGGCCAAGGCCTCGATCCGGCGTACCCCGGCACCCACACTGCCTTCGGAAACAATTTTAAAGAGACCTATTTCGCCGGTAGTATGGACGTGTGTGCCGCCGCAGAGCTCCAAAGAATAATCATCAATTTTTACCAGACGGACCTTTTCCCCGTATTTTTCATCAAAAAGAGCCGTGGCACCCATTTCCAAAGCCTGCTGCAGATCTACAGATGATACCTGCACCGCCCAGTTTTTACTAAGGAGCGCATTGACAGTTTCCTCCAGCTCCTTGATTTCTGCGGCCTCCAGACCCGTAAAATGGGTGAAGTCGAAACGCAATCTTTCCGGGGTCACCAGGGAACCGGCCTGCTGCACATGATCGCCCAAAAGATCCTTTAAAGCGCGGTGGAGCAGGTGTGTGGCCGTGTGGTGTTTGGCTGTTTCCCTGCGGCGATCCTGGTCAATCAGGGCCTCCACCTTTTCACCAGTGCGGATGCAGCCTTCTTTGATTTCCACCAGCTGTAACGTTTTATCCCCGGGGCCGGGTAATGTATTTTTCACCAAAGCTGTCCCGCCGGCAGCCTTGATGAGACCGGTGTCGCCCACCTGACCCCCTTTTTCAGCATAAAAGGGGCTTTGATCCAAAATAAGGTACAGCTCTTCCCCCTTGGTCTGGGGGCCGGCCTCCATCAAAAGTTTCTCCTTTGCAGGGTCGAGCAGGCCGATTACCTTGCCGGCAGCGCTGTATGTTTCATAGCCGACAAATTCTGTATCCATTGCCGCCAGCAAGGAAGGTGCTACGGTGGTAGCAGAGGCGTGTTCCCGAACGCCTGAGGCGGCGCGGGCCCGCTCCCGCTGTTGTTCCAGAGCAACGTTGAAAGCTTTTTCGTCAAGGGAAAGCCCTCTTTCCAAAAGGATTTCCCGGGTTAAATCCAGGGGAAAACCAAAAGTATCGTAAAGTTTAAAGGCAATTTCTCCGGATAAAACAGTTTTTTCCTTTTTTTGCAAAGCGGTGATCTGTTCTTCCAAAATAACGATACCCTGTTCCAGCGTTTCCATGAAGCGTTCTTCTTCCATGCTGATCATACGCAGCAGGTAGTCAATTTTCGTTTGCAGCTCCGGGTAGACCTCCCCCATGATCTCCACCACGCGTGGAACCGCTGCGCTGAGGAAGGGGAATTCCAATCCCAAAAGCTTGCCGTGCCGCATAGCCCGGCGTAAAATCCGCCGCAAAACATAGCCCCGGCCTTCATTGGCCGGGATAATCCCGTCGGCCACCATAAAAGTCATGCCGCGCAGGTGTTCGGTGAGCACCCGCAGGGAAACATCTTTTTTTTCATCCTGGCCGTATGAAATCCCGGCCAGATCTGCGAAATAATCTACCAGGGGCCGCATCAGATCTATTTCATAAAGAGAACCGACGCCCTGCATAACCATGGCCAGTCTTTCCAAGCCCGCACCGGTATCAATATTTTTCTTTTCCAGCGGTGTGTAGCTGCCATCGGCCTCTTTGTTAAACTGCGTAAAAACCAGGTTCCAGACCTCCAGGAAGCGATCGCATTCACAGCCCACCGCACAATCGGGGCTTCCGCAGCCGTACTGGGGGCCCAAATCATAATATATTTCCGAACAGGGCCCGCAAGGCCCCAAACCTATTTCCCAAAAGTTATCTTTTTTCCCCAAGCGGTATATTTTTGCTGCAGGCAGGCCGATCTTGTCCCTCCAGATGGAAAAGGCTTCGTCATCGTCTTCATAAATACTTACGTAAAGGCGATCCACGGGTATATTGTAGCCCTCTGTCATCAGTTCCCAGGCCCAAGCAATCGCTTCTTCCTTAAAGTAATCGCCAAAGGAAAAATTACCGAGCATTTCAAAAAAAGTTGCATGCCGGGCTGTTACACCAACCTGCTCAATATCCGGCGTACGCACACACTTCTGGCATGTAGCCAAGCGCAGGCCTGGTGGCGGTTTTTCTCCGGTAAAATAAGGTTTCAGCGGGGCCATACCGGCCCCAATCAGTAACAGGGTGGGATCATTTTGGGGAACAAGGGAAAAGCTGGGCAAAATTAGATGATCCTTTTCCCGGAAAAAATCTAAGAATTTAGCACGGATTTCGCTGCTTTTCATTTTAGGGCCTCCTGCTTTTTGTCAAAATAATTATATCGGCAATTTTCCAGCATGTCAATTGTTAGGGAAATTTTGGCAGCCAAAACCTGCCTGACCCTTTTGGGCAGTTTTTGCTACTATTAAAAACTGATCAGGGAACATTGAACTTAGGAAAAAAGTAATTACACCGGGCATCCCAAAACGCACTGTAAAATTGTAAACCAGCAGGTTAAACTTTTTATGAAACTATTTCTAGGCACGTGTGGAAAAACGATGCTTGGTCCGCCTGCCTGTCGTCCTGGGTTCAGGTTAACCGAAAAACACCGCCAGCTCATCCCTCAGCCGGCCGCCTACAGCTTTCTACACGCCAACCAGCTGTGTTTTACCTATTTAAAAATACTGCTTTATTCATCAAAAACCAACCCATTCAATTCGGCCCTAATGCTGCGCCAGTTGGGCAAAAACTTGTCCATGTAGGCAACAAAATTTGCATTATGCAACCGTTCCAGTAAATGCACCATTTCATGAACGACAATATATTCCAAACAGGCCGGGTTCTTTTTGGCGAGATCAAGGTTCAACCAGATTCTCCCGGCGGTAATATTGCAGCTGCCCCAGCGGGTTTTCATCAGTTTTACCCCCCAGGAGTTTACCTTGACCCCGATAAGGGGCTCCCACTTTTCTATTAAAGGAGGAATTAAGGCTTTTAATTCGCGGCGATACCATTCCTTCATCACTTTCTGCCTTTGTTCCTTCGTGCTGCTTTCCCGCACAAACAAATCTAGATAGGTCCGGTTGCGAAGTTCAACCCCCTGCTTCCCCTTATTGGTGTAGATTACATTTAAGAGAAAGCGTTCCCCCAAAAAATAATGGCTTTCACCGGAAACATATTCCCTGGCCGGCTGCCTTTTCTGTTTTTGAAACTTGACCTGCTGCTTTTTTATCCAGGATAATTTAGAAACAATAAATAGCCGGAGTGCTTCAGCATCCTGTTTTTTAGGCACCGAAACCCGAACCCTGCCGTCCGGCGGCAGCACCACCAGATGAATGTTTTTTATATTTTTCTTGATTAATTCTATTTCCAGATCGCCAACAACCAACTTGCCCACTAATATTCCTCCTGCCGATCCACCAGTAAATAAATTTCTGCTGCAGATATTTGCTTATCCTCCAGACATTCCTGGATCAAAGAAAGCATTAGTCTTTCCTTGATTCTATCACCTCGCCAACCGCTTGGTGCTTTTTCCCTGATTTTCTTATCCAGGGAAATAGCTAAGTTTTCATCTTGACCTAAGTTATCATAAAGGGCCCTTTTGGCTTTAGTATCGATATTGGTAGGATACTTGACAGTGGCCCCCGGATTTTTGGACATTCTAGCTATTTCAGCAATCCGCCCTAAATGCCTTTCATAAGAAACAGCCGCTTCTTTTCTTTGCCTGATAACCTCCTCCAAAAGCACGGACATCCTTTCATAATATCTGGGGTTTGTAGGCTTTTCCTCCACAATCAAACGGCGCACATTATTTTCGATCGTTTCTGCAACAGCTTCCCTGTCATTTCCTAAATTGGGGGGCAATTCTTTCACAAAGTCTATCCCCCGATCCACAATCAGCTCAACTAAGGTCATTTCTTCAAAAATAGAAATTTGTTTACTGTCTTCAGCGCTGATATAGTTATCAATCAAATGCCTCATTGCTGGCTCATAGGATTTCAAATCAATATCATCGTCGGCAGCCAGCATGACTTCCCTGCGGGCATTGTTGAAATGCCTCACATCATTTCTAATATCCTGAATTTCCCGGGGGGTATACCCAACCCCCTCCATTTCATTGGCAATGTTGGCATAAGCCCTGAGCAGTGCAGCAGTATATTGATAGAAGGCTAATCTCTGAGGTTCATTGTCCTTTAATTCTTTTTCATTAAAAATGTTTTCCCAACAGAAATACCTGATATATTGAAGCACCCCTTTGGGAGGAGCCACCGGTTCACACAAAGCTTTAACTTTTTCCAAGGCATCATCCAACCGTTCTTTGGCCTTTTCCAGCCTATTGCTGAGCAAGCCCTGTACATCTTCCTCGTCATAACCGGCAAAAGCCTCCCCGGTATAATCCTGCACAGATCTTTCCAGACTTTTGAACAAATCCATATAATCCACAATGTAGCCATATTCTTTGTCGTCACCATCAAGTCGGTTTACCCGGCAAATGGCTTGAAACAGACCATGGTCTTGCATGCTTTTATCAATATAAAGATAAGTTGCCGGGGGAGCATCAAAGCCTGTTAGCAGTTTATCAACCACAATAAGTAATTTTAGCTGAGCAGGCTGGTCCACAAATCTCCCTTTGACCTCTTCTTCAAATTCTGCCAGGCTTTTACCTTGGAGCATTTTTTTATAAATCCTATATTTTTCTACATTTTCAGTGGGTTTATCCTCCCCGGTAGCTTCACCTTTTATATCCCCTATATTTGGATTATAAGATGTGACCAGGGCACACTTCTTAAACCCCGCAGCTTGAAAGAGCTCATAATACTTGCAAGCTGCGTAGATGCTTCTGGCGATTAACATAGCATTACCGCGTCCATTTTGCAGGCGGTCCTTTGTTTCCATATCGAAGATGATGTCTTTGACGATCTGTTCCAACCGGGAACGGGAGCTTAACACCCTTTGCAAGGTGCCCCATCTTTGTTTTAACTTGGTTTTTGCATAGTCAGTAAGTCCTTTGGTCTTGGCTTCAAACCACTGATCAATTTTTTCCTGGGAAGTGATGTCCTGTTCAATATCCCTGGCCTCATAACGCAAATCCAAGATAACTTTATCTCTGACGGCTTCATCAAATTTGTAGGTGTGGATATAACTTCCAAAGACTTCGATGCTGGTTGCCTTATCATTTTTCAACAGGGGTGTCCCCGTAAAACCGATGAACATGCTCTCCGGCAGGATTTCCCTCATAGCCGTGTGCAACTTGCCTGACTGAGTACGATGACATTCATCAACAAAGACATAGATATCGCCCTTGGCTTTAAAACCCCGGGGGAGATTCATTTTTAATTCTGCAATATATTCATTATAGCTGATATCATCATCTTTTTCTCCCCGGGGCCCAAATTTGTGAACAAGAGAACACAGCAGCAGCGGTGTAGTCTGATTTAGTTTTTCAAGCAAATCCCTGCCGCTTTTAGTCCTGTAGATATCCTCATCAACACCCTTAAATACTTTCTCAATCTGCTTATCCAGTTCATCCCTGTCTGTGATGATCAGCACCCGGGAATCGCTGATATTTTCCCTGATCCATTTGGCAATCCACACCATAACAAGGCTTTTCCCGCTACCTTGAGAGTGCCAGATAATCCCGCT
>JBMNNQ010000106.1:0-4345 GCA_050942615.1 Dethiobacteria bacterium
CCGTTTATTGATACCAACCATGAGGCGCCTGTAAAGGTGAAGAACATTATCGTCCAACACGTCAATACCCGCGTCTTTACAGAAGAGGGCCACCTGGAAATAACCCTGCTGGGCGAAGGAAAAGGCTATTTTTTTAGCGGCGGTAATATTGAAGAAATAAAATGGCAAAAAAACAGTTACCAGGAAAGAACACACTTTTATAAAGCTGATGGGAACGTTTTACGCCCGGCCCCGGGCAACACCTGGATACACCTGCTGCCCCAGGGGGGCAAAGTGGAGTGGCAGACAGAAAAAATGCCGGAACAGGGCAGGAAAGGTCTTTAAAACTAGTAAATTTCTTTTTCCAGACCGGTAATTTGTACGCGTGCATCGGCCTCCACAAAATTTATAACCATGCCCATCATTTTTTCCAGGTAGGCCGTTTCATTACTAACCAGGGCCAAGCCTAATGCGGTTCTTTTCAAGGCTTCCAAATGCCCTACCTCTGCTATTGAAATATTAAAACGGTTTTTAAGCCTTTCAATAATACTGCGTACGACCTGACGTTTATCTTTTAGGGAAAAGCTTTCCAGCAACAACAGCTCCAACTTACAAATTCCTATAAACATTTTCATCCCACCAGTATATCACTGCCGGAAGTTGAAAGGTTTTGTAAGGGCAGCTTGAAACCATCAGTGGCCGCAATAACCCTGATGCCCAATTTTTCTTCCAGGCTGCGGGCCAGCAGATGGGGTTTTTGCTGCAACATGGACATCCCAAAATGGGTAAGAATAGCCACCTTGGGCTCTATGTTTTTAATCAGCTCTGCGGCCTGGTTAAAATTTAGGTGGTAAATGCGATCGCTGACATGATCCTTAAAAATAACCACATTAAGAATTAAAAGATCTGAACCACTGTAATGTTCAATCAGCTCCGGGAAAAAAGCAGTGTCTGCAATCAAGGATATGTCTCCATAGGGTAAGTGAAACTTTAAACCATAAGTTTCTACCGGATGCCGGTGCCTTACCGGTGTTTCTAGTCTAAACCCCGCACGCCGAATTGATTTACCTTCCTCCAGACAGCCAATTTCCTTTAAAAAAACACGGGCATAGAACTGCACTACCGGATCCGGCGGTTCAAAAGCATCCCGCGGCGCGTAGAGAAAACCTTTTTTATCCCGTCCCCCGTTTGTCATCGCTTCAATCATGATATTGACATCATTGGAATGATCTATATGACGGTGCGTTAAAATGATGCCGCTGAGATGCAGGGGGTTCAGCTTGGGACGGGATGACAAACATCTGACCAGCGTTCCGGGACCGGGATCGATGATTATTTCTTCACCGCCAACCGACAACCAAAGGCCGCCGGAAGCCCTTAACTGCCTGGTAACAACAAAACGGGCACCTGCCGTCCCCAAAAACTTCAGATAATCACCCTTGTGTTTTTCCATCCATTTTGTATCCACTTGAAATCAGGCCACCTTTTTATTTCAACAAAAAAAATAAATATTTCGCCAACAAAAACTTGTATAAAAATCATAACTGATTTATCAAAAAAAATGTTTTACCCTCCTTAATAATATAACACAAAAAATGACCGTTAAAACTTAACCCCGGAACAATTTTCCATATTACCAGTATAATTTTACTCATTGCGGGTAAAATATAGGCCGAAAGGAGGGAAAACTGTTTATGAATACTTTCTTTATTATTCACCTTATTTTAGGAATCTGGTTGGCAATAGTAAACTTTACCCCCATTATGGCTTCCAGTTCTTTAGCTTCCAACAACATTATTATTGGGATAATCATTGCACTTTACAATGCTTACTACCTTTTTGCCAAGAGAGATGTCGAAGCCGAACAACAATCATAAAGTTGGACCTTTTAAAGGTATGGGTCAGTTGGGAATCTAGGTTATTTTAGCAGCACAGAGACGGTAAAAACAAAAAACACCGTCTCTTTTTTTGGTAAAAAAGGGCTCCCTATATCTATTGCAATTATTTTGTTAACCACCGGGGGTAACCCGATTAATTAATAATGTTTAAACTGTGCTTTTCTTTTTTCCAGAAATGCGTTGAGGCCCTCCCGGGCATCTGAAGTTTGAAAAACCCTGTCCAATAAGTCCCTTTCTAGCCGGCAACCCTCTGCACAAGAAGTTTCCATACCCCGGTTTACTGCTTCTTTAAGCAACTGCAAGGCTTTTCCGGGCCGGGAGGTTAAAAAGTGTGCCATTTCCTTACCTGCAGTTAAAACTTCATGCTGTGGAAAAACTTTATTTACAAGACCAAGCTGCAGCGCTTCAGCCGCCGTAACAGGCTTACCGGTAAAGAGCATTTCTTTGGCCGCAGACATACCTACCAGACGGGGTAGCCTTTGGGTGCCCCCGGCACCGGGAAACAGCCCCAGTGTAATTTCCGGCACACCTAATAAGGCAGTATCTGAAGCAAACCGCAAATCAAAAGTCAGGGCCAGTTCTAAGCCCCCACCCAGAGCCGGGCCGTTAAGCGCAGCAATTGTGGGGATAGGCAGGTTTTCAAGGTAGTTCAGGGTTTTATGCAACACGCCGGTAAAGGGCAGCGTCGAGCGGGAAAGGTTGGCCAGCGCTGCCAGTTCCCTGATATCCGCACCAGCCATAAAAGCTTTCCCCTCCCCGGTTAAAACCAGGGCCCGGCAGCCGTCCGTTTTATTTATTTCCTGCAGACATTGCAGCAATTCCACGGCAACATTAGAACTTAGCAGATTTAACGGAGGATGATCCACAACCACAACAGCAATATTTTTCTCTTGCGACCAATGCACAAAATTACCGGACATATTGCATTCCCCCAGGTTCCTTTATGCAGTGCTTTTTTCTTGTTTGCATTATTCCTTATATTCGACATATTCTTCGAAAACGGGATTATACCTGCCTGTAGGACAGGTAGAACAAGACGGTTTCAAAATTACATGACGCAAAACAGCAACAAAAAAACAGCGCCTGCAACCTTGCTAATTCCATTTTGTTATGCTACAATCAAAACGGTAAAAACCTTTCAAATAACATGTCGGGGTGGCGGAACAGGCAGACGCGCACGGTTGAGGGCCGTGTGGTTCACACCATGTGGGTTCGATTCCCATCCCCGACACCATCGTTATCCGAACTATTTTGCAAAAGCTATTTTCTTCTGTCAAACCTATAAGTTTTATTTTATAGGTTTTTTCTTTTAAGCTCCGGCTACAGTCGTGCGCCATACCTTTTAGATGTGCCAAGGGAATCCATAAAAGCAACCTGCAGTATCTTTGAATAATTTACACCCTGCGCCTCTGCAATTTCCTTCAACCTGGCCGGTAAATAAGTACGTTTACGCATAAAAAATAGATCCCCTTGAACCGTATTACTGCCCGGAAAGCTTGTTCCCCTGGTGGACAATTCTTAGAGACATGTTCAAAATTTGATGTGCCTTTTTAGTCATTCTTTGAAACCCATAATGGTCCAGTACCGCTCTAAAAAGGTTTTCTTTTTCTTCCACATTTACTGTGCCTTGTTTTAAAAACATGTCTATCAGAGCGGCAATTTCTAAAATGGGGATTTCTTCAAGTGTCCTATTTCCCCGCGTGCGTAATGAAACCTCAGGCGTATTATGCAGGCGGATTACCCTTTTAAGCTTATCTTCGACACCCAGTTCATTATTTTCGCTAAATATGTTCCTTTTTGTTGCTTTCTGTAAGGCATGCAGAAAAATGTTCCTTATATGATTGCCCAACCTCCCTATTCCCGCTGCTTTTAAATATAATTGAAAAAGCCGGCGAACAAATAGGGGGCCTTCGGCAGTGACAATCCCTTCAAAATTTTTTATGATATTTTCTGGGGAAGTATCTCTTGGATCAGGCAGGGATTCTGTTTTCCAATCGGTATACCTTATAATATCAAAATTTCGGGCGTTACCGCCTTTACTACCAGCACTGTGCGCCTTATCTGTTTTGCGGCGTTCATAAAGGGAGATAACTTTCCCCTGCAAATCAGTTGTTACCTGCTTTTTTGAAACGATGCTTTCTTTTCTTTTTGCTGCGGATACTATATCCTTTGCACCTTTAACTAGCCCCGGGCGGGCTTGCATGTCCTTGTCTTCCCCCGCATCATTTTCTTCTACAGTTACAGGAAAAATGTCCGCCTGATCAAGTTTTTTCCAAAGGGCTTCCATTGCCTTGTCCGGATTGCGGTAAAATAAACTGGCGCGTATTCTCCAAAAGGTCCAGCCACTGCGTTCAAGCTGCCTTTGCCTTTCCATGTCTGCTTTGTAGCGTTCGTGTCCATGCCAGATATCATCACATTCCACGGCAAGTTGGCCCTGCATCCCGCTAACCACAAGATCAATCCTGTAA
>JBMNNQ010000107.1:0-4331 GCA_050942615.1 Dethiobacteria bacterium
ATTAAACTGATAATCGCAACAATTACAAATAAAAAAAGTAAAAACACTGCCCCCACGGCCGGAAAATGGGGAAATCTGTAACGGTTTTCTAACAATTCTGTCAGGGGAAAAAGAACATAAACAATTAGAAGGCTGATAATTGCCAGTTGTATTACCCAGGAAATACGGCCTAGAAACCAGGCCATACCGACTAAAACAACCACTAAAATAATAATTTTAGTTAAATCCTTAGCTGTTATGCTTTTCATTAACTTTTTGTTGTCCTTTCCAGGGTATTAAATATTGAAACGAAAATAGACGACATCCCCGTCTTGCAGCAGGTAATCTTTGCCTTCCAGCCTTAAAATTCCCTGTTCCTTAGCCGTTGCTACAGAACCGGCCCGGAGCAGCTCTTCCCAGTTGATAACTTCAGCAGCAATAAACCCTCTTTCCATATCACTGTGCACTTCCCCTGCTCCTTGGCGGGCGGTAACCCCTTTTTTTACAGTCCAGGCCCGAGCCTCGGTGCCCTTGATGGTAAAAAAGGTGATTAAACCCAAAAAGTCGTAACCGATCCGGACCAGCCTGTTTAAACTTGTCTCTACTAGCCCATATTCCTGAAGAAACAGCTTTTTCTCCTCTTCTTCCATCTCTTCCAGTTCACCTTCCAAAGAGGCACAGACGCCGATTACAGGCGCCCCTTCTGCTGCTGCCAGTATTTTTAGTTCTTTTACAGTTTCCGGTTCTTCTACAGACAGATCTTCTTCGTCGATATTAACCACATAGACAACAGGCTTGGATGTCAACAACTGCAGGGGGGCTAATACAGGTTTTTCCTTTGCATCCAGGTCAAAACTACGGGCTGTTTTACCCTCTAAAAGATGGTTACGCAGCCTTAATAAAATATTTTCTTCGGCTGCCGCTTCTTTAGGCAAAGCTTTGGCGCTGCGCCGCACTTTTTCCAGCCTTCTTTCCAGGACATCCAAATCAGCCAGGATTAATTCAAGTTCAACAATTTCCTTGTCCCGGCGCGGATCAGGTTCACCTGCCAGATGGGGGACATCCGGTGCTTTAAAACCCCGCACCACATGAAGAAGAAGATCCATCTCCCTGATGTGAGCCAAAAAACGGTTTCCCAGACCCTCTCCCTTGCTGGCACCTGCAATCAGGCCGGCAATATCCACAATAATAAGCGTAGCCGGCGTGATTTCCGTGGAAGAGGCCAGGCTTGCAACATTTACCAAACGCTGATCCCGGACCGGCACAACAGCCCTGTTGGGCTCCACAGTGGCAAAGGGATATTTGGCTCTTTCCACCGGTAAACTAGAAAGAGCTGTAAAAAGGGTTGATTTGCCAACATTGGGCAACCCGACCAGGCCACATTTAAAACCCACTGTTCTCCCCCTTATTTTTTATTCTTGTTCTTCTGCCTCGGCCACAATTTCTTTTACTTTACGTTCAAACTTTGCCCTGGGCAAAAGAACACTGCGACCACATTTCAAACACTTGATGCGAAAATCCATGCCCACCCTGATAATGCGCCACAGTTCCCCGCCACAGGGATGGGTTTTTCGCATGCGGACGATTTGCCCCAATTTGTACATAATCCATCACCTTAGGTTTTAACTGTAAATATATTTAAAAAAGAATAAGAATAAGGCGGGAAATATATTCCGCCTCTAAAAACATGCCTGGACTGCCAGGTTACGGTTGCCAGGCCCAAGTTATCTTTTTAGTAACCTTTACTTCCTGCTTTAAAAAATACCCAGAAAGTAAGACTTTATAAAAAATTATTCTAGTCCTGGCCCTTGGTCTCTTTTAAATGATCTGCCAAATCCCCAAAGACCGCATCAATATCACGCGCGCCATCTACATTTTTAAAAAGGTCCTGGTGTTCATAATATTCAATAATGGGGAAGGTCTGTTTTTGATAAATAGCCAGCCTTTCCTTGACAGTATCGATGGTATCGTCGCTCCGTTGGTAAAGTTCACCGCTGCAGTGATCGCAGATGTTGCGCACCTTGGGAGGGTTGAATTTTAGATGATAGGTGGCTCCGCAGTTTCGGCAAACCCTTCTGCCGGTTAAACGGCCGATCAGTTCTTCTTCATGGACATCAACATTTACTACGGCACTGATTTTTAGCTGTAGTTCATCCAAAACTTCATCCAGTGCTTCTGCCTGTTCTACTGTCCGGGGAAACCCATCCAAAAGGGCGCCTGCACTGCAATCCGGTTTGGACAGCCTTTCTTTGACAATGCCGATTACAATTTCATCTGGAATCAGCATGCCTTTATCCATATATTCTTTTGCTTTTCTCCCCATCTCCGTACCTTCTTTCACAGCACTGCGAAAAATATCGCCGGTGGAAATATGAGGTAAAGCAAATTCTTTCGCCAATTTTTCGGCCTGTGTTCCCTTACCTGCACCGGGAGGCCCCATGATCACTACCAGCATTCAAATTCCTCCTCCACATTTTTTAATATTTCCGGAAAACTAATAACGGAACAACAAAGTTTAAACCCACCCATCACTCCTCCCCAGCCGGCCTGACCTGCCCGCCGGGATTTCAGGCCTCTACTTTGGCCTGCGTACATGTTTCTTCGCCACTTTTCAAAATCCTGCTGTAGAAACACATAATTTTCTATTTATTAAACCATAATAAAGCTGAAGTACTTGTTTTTTGAGTTCAGATCACCATGGAAGGTTGCTACATCAAACATAACACTAGTTTTGTATAAATTCAATACTGCAAAACATTATGCCTTACATAACCTGCGTCCACCCGTTGTCTCCTGGCGTTGGAAAAATTTTTGTTTGCATTTTATCCGATATTTCCCCCCGTTAAACTGAAAAGGGGTAATTTTATGTATCCTTCGACACTAAAAAACGTGTTAAAACCCGCCCAGAACCTGCCTGTAAATATCGATCCCCACGCAGCGGGGGCCCAACATGATTTTGTTCGCATTTTGGTTTCTTTGTTTAACGAATTGAAAAGCTGTTCTAGCCAGCTGCTGATCCTTGGCATCGGCAGCGATCGTTCCACGGGGGACTCTTTAGGCCCCCTGGTGGGTAACTACCTGGAAAACCTTTTTTACAAATACCAAAATGTCACCGTGCTGGGCACCCTTTCACAGCCTGTCCATGCCCTGAACTTGGAAGAAACCAGGGAATTACTGGATCAGGACTTCAGTACTGCTGCTGTCCTGGCTATAGATGCCTGTTTGGGACAAAAAAATAAGGTTGGCTACCTGGAAATTGGTAGAGGCAGCATCCTTCCCGGTGCTGCTGTCCAAAAAAAACTGCCTCCCGTAGGCGACCTCTATGTTACCGGTGTCGTCAACACCGGTGGTTTTCTCGATGCGCTGATTTTACAAAGTACCCGCTTGGGGTTAGTCTTTCCGTTGGCACAATTTATCGGCAGAGGAATATTTAAAGCTGTTTCTGCAACAGAATGGCTTACCACCCACTCATGATAGCCATAATTACATTTCCAAACAATAATGTTTCACGTGAAACATTATGAACTGGCTTTTAACAATATTTCCATTAACCTTTCCAAATCTTCTTCCCCATAAAAAGAAAGTTCTACCTTGCCTTCCCTGGGGCCATGTTTAATAATTACCCTTGTCCCATAAGCCCGGCGCAGCTTCTCTGCACAATCCTTGAGAAATAGTGCCTGCATCTGTTGTTCTGAAGACGTCTGTGGGGTCTTTTTTCCGGTACGGTCCTTGTTAAGGTGGGCTTTTACTAATTTTTCAACCTGTCTGACACTCAATTTTTCCTTAATTATTTTGGCAGCAAAAGCACGTTGTTCATCTGCGCTGCTGAGAGCCAACAGCGGCCGGGCCTGCCCGGCAGTCAAACTGCCCTCTGTTATATAATTTTGTACGTCTTCATTTAGAGATAACAGGCGAACTGTATTGGCAATTGCTGCCCGGCTGCGGCCAAGCTTTTGCGCCAAATCTTCCTGCAGATAATTAAAATCCTCTAACAGTTTTTTATAGGCCGTGGCTTCTTCCAGGGGGTTCAGGTCTTCCCGCTGTAAGTTTTCTACCAAGGCAATCTCCATAATTTGCTGGGTGTCATATTCCCTGATTAACGCGGGAATTGTTTGCAGCCCGGCACGCAATGCAGCACGGTATCTTCTTTCACCGGTAACCAATATATAACCTTCAGTTGTTTTTTGCACAATTACTGGTTGTAAAACCCCATATTGTTGGATTGTTTCCGCCAATTCATCCAATTTTTCTGCATCAAAATCTTTACGGGGCTGGTGGGGGTTGGGTTTAATGTTGTTCAAATCAATTTCAACTGTACCGCCCTTGGCATCACTTTCTTCGGAAACGAGGCC
>JBMNNQ010000015.1:0-22202 GCA_050942615.1 Dethiobacteria bacterium
GTGGTTGTTAACCTGGAAGGGATGGAACATGAAGAAGCAAAAAGAATGATTGACTTTCTAAGCGGGGTTATCTTTGCTTTGAACGGCAATTCACAAAAAGTGAACCCGCATATTTTTATTTTTGTTCCCTTTGGGGTAACCATCGACTATGATCCCCAGGGGAACCTTAACCTGGAAGATATTTTTCATGGGGGCAAGAAAGAATTTCTAGGGGATGAACTCTTTAAAAAGTAACAGTTTTTTTGCGCGGCCTTGTGTTCCAAAACAAAGTGTGTGAAGGGGTGAGTATTATTTTCTTAAAAAACGTGGTTAATATTTTGTTTGAAGTGCTCTATTTTTTAATTCTAATACGTCTGCTTTTCAGCTTTTTGCCGGTAAATCCTTATAACATTCCGCTGCTGGCAAAAACATTGCGTTTTATTTACCAGGTTACAGAGCCTTTTTTAGCCCCCTTTCGCAGGCTTATTCCTCACTTACGAATGGGCGGTGGGGCTTATCTGGATTTTTCGCCCATTTTGGCTCTCCTGGTTTTGGGCATTTTGCGCCGCTTGTTATTAAGATTACTTTAGAAAAAAATATTCCCGGGAAAGGGGGAAGCTATGTTTCAACAAAGACATGCATTAAAATACTCCCTTGTTACTGAAAAAAAATGGGCGGCTTATTTTGAGTCGCTGTTGCAGGAAGTAGCGGCAGAACAACGCATACGCTGCACTTTTTTTACTGATCCCCGTCAGCAGGAAATAGCCCGGGAGCTGATGCGATATTATCCTGAAGTGAAATGTTCGTTTTTCAGCGGCTACCCCGAGGCTGAAAGAGCCAGAATCTGCCTGACCCCTTCAGCGCTGCCTGCCCTTCCAGAAGACGGGCAGATAAGCTGCCTGTTGCTCAGGGGAGCCTTTCCGGCAGATGTTTTGAGCCACAGGGATTTTTTAGGGGCGTTGTTGGGTCTGGGCATCAACAGGGAAATGGTCGGTGATATTATTTACCGGGGAACAGAAGAGGCCTATATTTTCCTGGCTAAGGAACTGGCAACCTTTGTGCGCCTCAACCTCAAAAAAACGGGTCACTTTGCCGTGGAAACAGAAGAACTGGCACTGCAAGACGTTACAACAGATTTAATGCCCCGTCGCACCAAGGAGATTAGGGGAACGGTGGCCTCAATGAGGCTCGATGCAGTTTCCGGTTTGGGTTTCGGCCTTTCCCGTGCCAAAATTGCCCCCCTGATCAGAGGCGAACAGGTAAAAATTAATCACCAGGTTGTTAAACAACCCTCCAAAACAGTTCAGGCCGGCGATCTCATTTCTTTGGCCGGCAGGGGCAGAATTGAAGTTGTGGAAGAGCTTGGGAAAAGCCGCAAGGGCCGGATACACCTTTTAGTGCACCGGATCACTTAGCGGCAGCCCTAAAATAATAATTGCCAGATTATGTCGTTTCAGTTATGATATTGTCAACAGGGTATTCCAACATGCCGGATAATCCAGGAGGAGGGTAAACCTGTGAATATAATGCCTATTGATATTCAAAACAAGGAATTTGCGCGCGGTTTCAGGGGTTATAAGATGGAGGAAGTTGATGAATTTTTAGATCGGGTTTCCAAGGAATATGAACAGTTGGTTAAAGAAAAACTGAGCCTGGAGGAAAAAAATAATTTTCTAAAAGAAAATATTGAACAATACCAACGGCTCGAGGAAACCTTACATAATTCCATTATTGTGGCCCAGGAAACAGCTGAAGAGGTTAAACGCAATGCAAACAAGGAGGCTGAACTGATCCGCAAGGAAGCTGAAAAGGAATCCCAGCGCCTTATTGAAGAAGCCCGTTTTAAGGCCAGCCGTATTTTAGCCGAACATGAGGAGGTCCATAAACAGGCACAAATCTTTAAGTTGCGTTTCCGTTCCTTCATTGAGGCACAGCTTGCTTCTTTGGAACTGGAGGACTGGCTGCAGGAGGCAGAAGAGGAAGAGGAGGAAACCCAGGATATTGGCTGATTTTTGGTGGACAACCCGCCTGGAAAGGTTTTGCAGGCAGGAAATACGCTTGCTTGACTATGGCTGCAATAAGCTTTATAATGCTATACAATGTTACACCTTTGGAAAAGCATGAAGGTTTACCCGCGGGGTAAAAAAGGACATAAATTTTTAAATTAAGTAAAAATAGACTAAGGCCAGGAACGGGAGAGTAAGCAGGGCAAAAATCCCCACAGCGAACCGGGTTGGGTGAAAGCCGGTGTGAAAGCTTTGCTGAAGATCGCCCGGGAGCCCTTATCTCCAAAGCCGCAGCCGGTAACCTACCGGCAGGGCTACGGCCGGCGATCAGTAGAGATAAGCGTATGAGGCTGCGTTAAAGCTTGAAGTGGTGATTGCTGGCCTGAACCCAACGATCACTAGCAGGGTGGTACCACGGGAAAATCTCGTCCCTAAAGACGGGGTTTTTTATTTTTATATAATGGTAAAAGGAGGATAGAGCCTGGTTTTTTAAAAATCCTGAAATTGAAAGGAAGTATGGGACTGAACCAGGCAGTTGGCTATGGACTATAGTTCTACTTTAAATTTACCGCAAACAGACTTCCCGATGCGGGCCGGGTTACCGAAAAAAGAACCGCAGTTACTGGAATATTGGGGAAAAATTGATCTTTACCGTAAAATGAGGGCAAACAGGGAAAAGGCCCCCAGCTATATTTTGCACGACGGTCCCCCCTACGCCAATGGCAATATCCACATGGGCACGGCGATGAATAAGGTTCTGAAGGATATTATCAATAAATATAAATATATGCAGGGTTTTGATGTTCCCTATATCCCCGGCTGGGATACCCACGGCCTGCCGATTGAACTCCAGGTGATAAAAGATAAAAAAATCAGCCGGGACGAAATTTCAGAACTGGAATTCAGGCGGGCCTGCCGGGAATATGCTTTGCGCTTCGTTGACATTCAACGGGGACAATTTATCAGGTTGGGTGTGGTTGGCGACTGGGAAAATCCCTATATTACCCTTGATCCGGCCTATGAAGCCCGGCAGATCGGTATCTTCGGCCAGATGGCCCAAAAAGGTTATATCTATAAGGGGCTTAAACCGGTCTATTGGTGTCCCCAGTGTGAAACGGCGCTTGCAGAGGCCGAAATAGAATATGAAGAGCGGCGTTCACCTTCCATTTATGTTAAGTTTCCCGTAGCCGACAACCTTGGCCTTTGGGATGAAGCGTGCAAACCGGCCTTTATTTTAATCTGGACGACCACTCCCTGGACCATTCCGGCCAACCTGGCTGTGGCTTTGCACCCCGAATACCGCTATGCCTTGGTTGAAACACAGGGGGAATATCTGCTTTTAGCTGCAGAAATGCTGGATGATGTTTTTGCCTGTTTGGGGTTGGAAAAATCGGGCATTTGCGGCAGTTTTCAGGGCCGGGAATTGGAAGGCCTGCTTTGTCGCCACCCGCTATATGAACGTGATTCACGCGTTGTAATGGCCGACTATGTCACGCTGGAACAGGGCACGGGCTGTGTGCATATTGCCCCCGGTCATGGCCAGGAAGACTATGAAACAGGTTTGCAGTACGACCTGCCCGTCTATGCACCCATGGATGAGCGGGGGGTTTTTACCGCTGATGCGGGTGAATTTGCCGGCCTGCGTTATGATGAAGGCAACAAAGCTGTGACCGAAGCCTTGCAAAGGGAAAAAGCCCTGTTGGATCTTTCCTTTATTACGCACCAATATCCCCATTGTTGGCGCTGTAAAAAAGAAGTTATTTTCCGCGCTACCGAGCAATGGTTTGCTTCGATCCAGGATTTTCGGGAAGACGTGCTGCGGGCTGTGGAAGAGGTTAAATGGTTCCCTGCCTGGGGTAAAACCCGCATGACCAATATGGTGCAAGAGCGCCGGGACTGGTGTATTTCCCGTCAGCGCATCTGGGGTGTGCCTTTACCCATTTTTTATTGTACCCATTGCGATGAACCCCTGCTGAACGCTGAAAGCATCCAGGCTGTTCAGGATATCTTTGCCAGGGAGGGTTCTGACGCCTGGTATATTTATGAGGCTGCTGACATTCTGCCTGGGCATCTCCGCTGCCCGGCCTGCGGGAAAAAGGAATTCCGCAAGGAAGAAGATACCATGGATGTCTGGTTTGATTCCGGTTCCAGCCATGATGCTGTTCTGCAGGGCCGGGAAGAAAAAGGGCTGCATTGGCCGGCCGATCTTTATCTGGAGGGCAGCGATCAGTTTCGCGGCTGGTTCCAGTCTTCCCTTTTAACGGCTGTAGCTGTCAAGGGAAGGCCCCCTTACCGCGGTGTTCTCAGCCACGGCTGGGTTGTAGACGGTGAGGGTAAAAAAATGTCCAAATCTCTGGGGAACGTCATCGCCCCGGAAGAGGTAATTAAAAATTACGGAGCAGATATATTGCGCCTTTGGGTTTTTAGTGCCGATTTTACCACCGATGTGCATCTTTCCAGGGAAATATTAAAACAGCTGGCAGAAATTTACCGCAAGATCCGCAATACCTGCCGTTTCCTCCTGGGCAACTGTTTTGACTTCGACCCCGCCCGGCACAGTGTTCCCTATGATCGCCTGGAGGAGGTTGATCGCTGGGCCTTGCACCGTTTATATAAGCTTGTTGAAAAAACCAGTGCCGCTTTCGAAAACTTTGAATACCACCAGGTTTTTCATGCCATTCACAACTTTGCCGCCGTGGATATGAGCAATTTTTATCTGGACATCGTCAAGGATCGCCTCTATGTGCTGGATAAAGATGCGCCTTCCCGCCGTGCGGTGCAGACCGTTTTAGCAGAAACATTGCAGGCGCTTACACTGTTGATTGCCCCTGTACTTTCCTTTACGGCTGAAGAAGTCTGGTCAAAAATTCATTTCAAGGAAAAAGAAAGTGTGCTGCTGAATGCCTGGCCTGAACTGCCGGGCCACTATGAAAACAAGGATTTGGCTGCCCGTTGGGAATTGCTGTTGGCTTTAAGGGAAGAAAGTAATAAGGCCCTGGAGGCCGCCCGGAAAGCAAAACTAATCGGTTCTTCCCTGCAGGCTGCTATCGAACTCTACCCTGATGAAGAGCTATATTCCCAACTTGCCGTGTATGATGAGCTGCTGCCCGCCTTGTTGATTGTTTCTACCTGTAAACTGCATAAACCCGGCACAGAACTGCCGGCAGAAGGTTTGATCGCTGCCCAGGAACTGAACCTGCACCTGAAAATTCTACAGGCACCGGGGGAAAAATGCCAGCGCTGCTGGATGTATTCACCGACGGTCGGTCAAAACGAGGAACAGGAGGAAGTCTGTTCCCGCTGCCACGAAATCCTTGTTCAAAACAGGTCTGCTGCCGATAATCAGTAAAAAGATGAGTGAATAAATTTATGCGGGGAAAAATATAAAAGAAATTAAAGTCTTAAGGGATCGGCAGACTTTGTTAAAGGGATGGAAAAATTTTTGCATGCAAATGAAATCCACGAAAAACTATTGGATAAATTGGCGGAGCTGTCCCAGCGGCTGGAAAAATTTAACTTAGCCGGCTACCTGGAACAGCTGAACAACCCCCGGCGTTATTTAATGGTCAATTTTGTGGGGGGCCTTGTACGGGGGGTGGGGATTGCTCTGGGCATGACCCTGCTTGGTGCCTTTGTCCTGTTAATCTTGCAAAAATTGGTTGTTTTAAATTTGCCGGTAATCGGGGATTTTATTGCTGAACTGGTTCGTATTGTGCTGGTTTATATTTAACACTTTAGATGTTGTTTATAACATTGCAGAAACGGGGATAAACATGACCGCATTAGACCTTGCCCATTTTAAACATTTATTACAGCAAGAAAAAGACAGCCTGCTAAAATATTTTGAACATGAAGGCATGGCCAGACAGGTCTCCATGAAAGACAGCTTTGGTGAACTGTCACTGATTGACAACCACCCAGCCGACGTAGGTTCAGAACTTTTTGAACGCTCCAAGGATTTGGCTTTGCACGAAAAGCGTTTGGAAACCCTGGACCAGGTTGAAGCGGCGCTGGCAAGGGTGGCCCAGGGGGATTATGGCCGCTGCCAGATTTGCGGGCAGAAAATTGCTCCTGAACGGTTGGAAACCGTTCCTTACACCACCCATTGCCTCCCTTGTCAGGAAACGCTGGAAGAACAAAACGAAGAGGAATGGGATCGTCCCGTAGAAGAAGACGTGCTGGAGCCCCCTTTTGGCCGCACCTTCAGGGATGGCCAGGATTATACTGCTTTTGATGGGGAGGATTCCTGGCAAAAGGTGGCCCGTTATGGCACCTCCAGTTCCCCGCAGGATGTGCCTGAGGCGGTGGGTAACCCGGCCTTTATCGATGATGACGATGAGATCGGCATTGTGGAAAAGATGGATAGATTTCCGTCAACCCGTAGTTTCAGGAAAAAAAAGCGACAGGGGGAAGAAGAAGATCCTGGAGAAGGAAAAAATTAAAACGGAAAAAGCTGCCCACACGGGGTTTAAGTCTGTTACCGACAGGCTTATGAAGCTGCAGCTGACAAACAGAACTTTTGCATTTATTGTTCTTCTAATTTTTGCCGGTGATCAGCTGAGCAAACTCTGGGTGGTAAAAAAATTTTATCCGGGGGAAACGTGGTCCTTGGTGCCTGGAATTTTCCATTTGACTTACGTCCGCAACCCGGGGGCAGCTTTTGGTCTTTTTGCACACCAGACCACTTTTTTTATCACCATTTCGCTGCTGGTTATTTTTTTAATTATGCTAAGCGGGTATTTATTGAAAAAACATTTCTTTCTGCCACGCCTGGCCCTTTCTTTGTTATTGGGTGGTTCTTTGGGTAATTTTAGCGATCGGCTGCGTACAGGCTATGTGGTAGATTTCCTTGATTTTCGCTTTTGGCCTGTTTTCAACATAGCTGACGTAGCTCTTGTTTTGGGTATTATATTTTTACTTGGCGGTATCTCCAGCCTGAATTATCACCCTTTGACGCGTGAAAAGTAGTTCGGTAAAGGAAGATTCTATGAAAAAGAAAGTGTTCATTGTTGGTGCAGACGAAAAGGGGGCCCGGCTGGACTTATTTCTAACCGCCCGGGAAAGTGCATCCTCCCGTTCATTCTGGCAAAGGCTGTGTTTGAAGGGCAATGTTTATATAGACGGGGAAAAAAAGTTGAAGTGTGGTTATCGCCTGAAAGAGGGCCAGGTTGTAGAAGCCCGGGTTCCGCCCCCTGAAGTTATTGCTGCCGAACCGGAGGCTATTCCCCTACAGGTAGTTTTTGAAGACCGGGATTTGCTGGTTGTCAACAAGCCCCGGGGGATGGTTGTGCATCCGGCCGCAGGGCATCGCCGTGGTACTTTGGTCAATGCCCTGCTGGCCCACTGCCACGATCTTTTATCCATCGGTGATCGAATCAGGCCCGGAATTGTCCACCGCCTGGACAAGGATACCTCCGGGCTGTTGGTGGTGGCCAAAAATGAACCGGCTTTTAAACATCTTACCGCACAACTGGTAAAAAGAACAGTGAAAAGGGAATACCGGGCGATCGTGCACGGCAGCCCTCCTCCCGGAATCCGGGTTATTGACGCCCCTTTGGGCAGGGATAGACGTGACCGTAAAAAGATGGCTGTTCAAAAAGAGGGGACAGGCCGCCAGGCGATTACCCACCTTAAACTGCTGCAAAGGGTGGGTTCTTTTTCCTTGCTCTCCCTTTTATTGGAAACCGGCCGCACCCATCAGATCAGGGTACATTTGGCTTCTATTGGCTGTCCGGTAGTGGGGGATCCTTTTTATGGCCCGCAAAAATCACCTTTCAAAAAGAAGGGGCAGTTTTTGCACGCCAGAACCTTGGGCTTTGTACACCCCCGCAGCGGCGAATACCGGGAATTTACCGTTGAACCCGGGCTAGAATTCTGTATATTTTTAAAAACGGAGGGGGAAAAGGATGCGCCAAAGAAAAATTATGGACGCAAATGGAATCCGCCGGGCCCTGACGCGTATTGCCCATGAAATCGTGGAACGGAACAAAGGTACAAAAGATGTGATTATTGTGGGCATCAAGCGCCGGGGAGAGCCTTTGGCACTGCGTTTGGCGGAACTGATTAAAAAAATAGAAGGGGCCGAACCACCGGTGGGTCTTTTGGATATTACCCCCTACCGGGATGATTTGCAGGGCGAACAGCTGAATAATATCCGCAAAGGGGCCGCTTCACTGAAGATGGACGTTGCCGGGAAAGTCCTTGTACTGGTGGACGATGTTCTTTATACCGGCCGTTCTGTCAGGGCGGCCATGGAAGCCTTGATAAACAGGGGCCGGCCGCGTCTGATTCAATTAGCTGTTTTAATTGATCGCGGGCACCGCGAATTGCCGATTAGTCCTGATTTCGTCGGCAAAAATGTACCCACCAGCCGCAGTGAAAAAATTGCTGTTTGTTTACATGAAGTGGATGCCCGGGAAGAAGTATTGATTGTGGAAGAAAAATGACCGGTTCAGAAATTGTTGAGGAAATAGCAGAGCCGGCCGGCAAGAAAACAAACCAATATTTTGCTGCCGGCCTGATTCCGAACTGTTTGGAACTGCAGGCCCTGCTGTGTCGTAAAACTGCAACCTGCATCTTAACGTTTGCTAAACGGGCCGGCAGTCAGCCGGGTTTGAATTGCATTTTAGCAGCTTAGAATATTATTTTTCAGGCTGCTTTTTGTTTTTCCAGTCTTTATTTAAAATAGCCTGCAGTTTTTCTTCATGTGGTGTTACATACATGGTTTTAAAATTACTGTAAGTAACCATGCCCGGCCTGCTACCCAGGCGGCGCACGTTTTTTACCTGCGTATAGTCAATAGGGACATTGGAGGACTGTGCGCCCCGGCTAAAATGGGCGGCTAACAGAGCTGCCTCAGCAATGGTTTCCGGCCGGGGCTCTTTGGACCGAATAACAACATGGGCGCCGGGCAGATCCTTAATATGCAGCCAGAGGTCTGTTTTTGCGGCAAGGTGATGCACCAGGTATTCGTTTTGAAGGTTGTTTTGCCCGACGAGCATCTCTTCCCCCTGGGAAGAAATAAATTTCTGGGGAGGCAGTTTTTTATTTGTTTTTTTAGCCGGCGTTTTTGGGGGGGCAGGTAAATAACCTGTAGCCGTCAGCTCATCTTTAATTTCTTGCAAAACACCCAAATCAGCCTTTTCCAGTGCAAAAAAGACACTTTCCAGGTAAGTAATTTCCTGGCGTGTTTTCCGCAGCTGGGCGGCAATCTTTTTTTCCCCCTGGCGGGCTTTGCGATATTTTCGGAAGTAGCGTTGGGCATTCAGGGAAGGGGAAATTTGCGGGTCCAGTTTTATTTTAATGTATTCCTTTTTTTCCCGGAAGGCGTTTTTAAGGCGTACCTCCTGCGAGTTTTTGGGTATCCCTTTCAGATTAATAAGCAGCAGTTCACCACACTCTCGGTAGTAGTCGGCTTTGCCGGCGCCTGCCAGTTCCCGCAGCTGGTTTTTTTCTTTACGCCTGTTTTTTTTCAGGGTTTGCGCCACCACCCGGCCCAGCATAGCAAGCAGGGTTTCCTTCTTTTCTTCCTTTTCCTGAAAAATATAAAATTCATCAATCAGGGCGCTGATAGAAGGGGAAAGGCGCCGGTTGCCAGGCAGGGGCTGTGCCGGTCTGAGGACATGATAATCATCAGGCCGGTTTTTTTGATCTAAAAATAAAGCCGGTTCCCATCTCCCTTCCTGATAGATTTCGTTCAGTTCCTGTATTTTTTGCCATAAAATAGGGGCATCAGCAGCAGAAAGGCTGGTGGAACCTGCACGGGCTGCAATTTCAGCTGTTAAGAAAGGGCTGAACCCCTGCAAATTTTCCAGGAGCGCCCGGGCGGTAGGCCGGCCCTGCAACCTGTTAATTTCCTGGCAAAAATGTTCAAAGCTGAGAGCATAGGGATGTAATTTTTCCTGTGGCGGCGGGGGTATATAAATATGATGGGGTAAAAGCACCCGGTAACGGTTTATGGACGAAGGTACCGGTTTCAAGGCCCCCAGGATGATCTGTTGATTGTTTTCATCCGGGGTATCCAAAAGGACCAGGTTGCTGTGGCGTCCCATTATTTCCACGACCAAGGTTTTTTGAACCCTTTGTCCGCTGGTGTTTAAAACAGAAAAGTATAGATAAAGCACCCTTTCCAAAGGGGGTTGTTCAAGGGAAACGAGCAAACCGTTAACCAGGTGTTTGCGGGCCAGCATGCAAAAAGGCGGAGGGTTTAAGGGGTGGCTAAAGTGGCGGTCAGTAAGGTTGATGCGGCCCCTTTGGGCGTGAATGGAGATGAAAAGCGGCTGCAAAGGTACTTCCCCCCTGAAATATAATAGAACTTCCCGGGGGTTTAGCTGATATACCCTGCTTAAACGCCCGCCATTTTTGATAATGTTTTCTTCTATTTCCTGCGCTACCGCGTTGAGGACAAAAGCATCAAAAGCCACCTCTGTGCACCTCTTTCAACAGGATAACACCACTGTAAAGTATAACTGCCGCAAGCAGGAAAAGCAAACATTTCCTGCAGGCAACAGGTCTGCAGGACAACTGCCGGTTATTTTTTTCCAGGGGGAGGAATATGAATAAAAATGGGATTTTGCCGGTTAGGTAATGCGGTAACAGCCAGAAATTTAATAAAACAAAATGGTGATAAACATGAAAAAATCCAGTTTATGGTCACTTTCCCCTCCCCGGGAAATATACAAGAATTTTGAGGTGGATCCCGGCCGGGGCCTGACGGAGACCGAGGCCTCCCGCCGGTTGAAACAATGGGGCAGCAATTCCTTACAAGAAAAGAAACAAAAAGGCGTATTTGAAATTTTTCTTGATCAATTCAGGGATTTCATGGTTCTTGTCCTGTTGGCGGCTACGCTGATTTCCGGGCTGCTAAGAGAGTACAGCGATGCATTGACAATTATTATTATTGTTATCCTTAATGCCTGGCTCGGCTTTATCCAGGAGTACAGGGCAGAACGTTCTTTTGCAGCTCTGAAAAAACTTTCTGCTCCCCGGGGCAAGGTCCTGCGGGGCGGTTTGCGCCGGGAAATACCTGCCGAAGCGGTTGTTCCCGGGGATATTGTTTTCCTGGAGGCCGGGGATCGTGTCTGTGCAGATGTCCGTATTATGCAGGCCGATACCCTGATGATTGATGAGTCCCCGCTGACGGGAGAATCAACGGCAGTCAAAAAGGAAGCCGGGACGTTAAAAAGTTTGCCTTCTTCCCCCGGGGATACGCATAATATGGTTTTTAACGGTACGCTGGTCCTCAGTGGCCAGGGTAATGGCGTGGTAGTGGCAACCGGCATGGAAACAGAAATGGGCCGCATTGCCCTCCTGATTCAGGAAGCGGAAACAGGCAGCACCCCCTTGCAGGATCGCCTGGCAAAGCTGGGTAAATACCTGGTGGCCGTCTGTCTCCTGCTCTGTTTGGGGATCGCCCTTCTCGGCCTGGGGAGGGGTGAAGAACTGTATAAAATGTTTATGGCCGGGATTTCCTTGGCTGTGGCCGCCATTCCCGAAGGGCTGCCTGCAATTGTAACTATTTCCCTGGCCCTGGGTGTGCAGCGTATGGTCAGGCGCAGGGCAATTGTCCGCCGCCTGCCGGCTGTGGAAACCCTGGGCTGTGCTACAGTTATTTGTGCTGATAAAACCGGGACCATTACACAAAACAAACTTACAGTCAAAAGTATCTATACCAACGGGCGCTTTTATGATGTCGCTGGTGAAGGCTATGCTCTGCAGGGCGGGGTATACCAGGGGAAGAACAAAATAAATGTCCTGCGGGAGCCCCATTTATACCGCATGTTTATGGTGATGACCCTTTGCAACAACGCCTCCCTGGTATTTGCCAAAGGGGGCCGGCAAGGCAAAAATTTTGTGCCGGAAATTAAAATTCAAGGGGATCCTTTGGAAGGGGCCCTGCTGGTTTGTGCGGCGAAAGCCGATCTCAGAAAAGAACTTTTGGAGAAAAAATATACGAAAATAAAGGAATTTCCTTTTGATTCAGGGAGAAAAAGGATGTCTGTGGTCTGCCGGGAAGGGGGAGAAAGGGTAGCCTACGCGAAGGGGGCGCCGGAAAACCTGCTGGAAAAATCGGCCTATATTTTTGAAGACGGGAAGGTTAAACCGCTCGGCATAGCCCAGCGCCGTAAAATTTTGACCCAGGTTGACAGAATGGCCGCGGGGGCCCTGCGGACTATTGCCGTGGCCTATAGGATACTGCCCGAACATTCTGTCTCCCCGGAGGCGGAGGAAGTTGAAAAAGAGCTGATCTTCGTCGGTTTTTCCGGGATGTACGATCCCCCCCGTCCTGCGGTTTTTAAGGCCATCCAAAGCTGTGCGCGGGCCGGCATTGACATCAAAATGATTACCGGTGATCATCTGCATACGGCCATGGCCATCGGTAAAAAAACGGGTATACTGCATCCCGGCAGCCAAGTGGTAACCGGGGAAGAGTTGGATCGCATGGGGGAAAAGGAACTATCCCGGCGCATAGACACCCTTTCCATTTTTGCCCGGGTCAACCCCGAACATAAGCTGCGTATTGTCCGCTGTTTGAAAGCACAAGGACATATTGTCGCCATGACCGGTGACGGGGTCAACGACGCCCCTGCCGTAAAAGAGGCCGACATAGGCATTGCCATGGGTTCAACAGGAACAGATGTGACCAAAGAAGCCGCCTCTTTGATCCTGGCTGATGATAATTTTAAAACAATTGTTGCTGCGGTGGAAGAAGGAAGAAATATTTACGAAAACATCCGTAAATTTATCCGTTTCCTGTTGGGGTGTAACTTAGGCGAAATACTGACCATGCTGCTGGCCATGCTTTGGGGGCTGCCTTTGCCCCTGCGCCCGATCCAAATCCTATGGGTTAACCTGGTGACAGATGGGCTTCCCGCCATCGCCCTGGGGATGGAACCCCCGGAAGATGATGTAATGCAAGGCCCTCCCCGTTCACCACAGGAAGGGATCCTGGGACGGGGATTATGGAAAAAAATACTGGCCAAGGGGATCATTATCGGGGGTACCTCTGTCCTGATGTTTGCCCTGGCCCTGAAACACACGCATGAATTGGTTTATGCCCAGACCATAGCTCTGACTACGCTAATCTTTACCCAGCTTTTACATGTTTTTGAATGCCGTTCTGAACAGGCGACAGTCTGGGAAACAAAACCAAGTGGAAACCGGACGCTGATTGGCGCCGTAATTTTTTCCTTTTTCCTTTTAGTCATCATTGTTTACCATCCCTTTTTACAGAACGTTTTTAAAACCTATCCCTTGTGCTTGCAGGATTGGTATTTTATTGTTGTGGCCTCCCTGCTGCCCTACATTGCCGGCTTTTTCCTAAAGGGGAAAAAAACAAACCGGTCGTTGCCCCGCATTTTTAACAGGAAGCGGGCTGCTGAGAAGGGACAGCTATAAATGTTCCTGCTGTTTAAAATCAACTGTATTTAAGGTTACTGTTCCTTTATCCCTTGATTCTGTTCATTTTTGTGATAAAATAGGGTAAAACAGAAAACATTCTGCAGGCTAAGGGTGTAAAAAAGGGGTAATGCTTTGATTAAAAGTATGACGGGTTATGGCCGGGGGGAGGAAAGCAGCAACGGTTGTCATTTTATTGTGGAGATAAAAGCCTTGAACCACCGGCATTTAGATCTGGTGATTCGGGCCCCTAAGGATTTACTGCCGCTGGAGGAAGTAATCAGGCGTATCCTGCAGGAAAAAATTTCCCGGGGACGGCTGGAGGTCTATGTAACCCAGGAAATGACCCAGGGTAAAATGAAGAATGTAGTTATCAATGAAGAACTGGCCCGGGCTTATTTTCATTCGCTGCAACAATTACAAAACCTGTTCCCGCTGGCCGCAAAAGAGCTGACAGTTACAGAGCTGGCCCTTTTTCCGGAAATTTTAAGCTTGGAAAAAGGTGCTGTTGATGTGGAAACCCTTGCACCATTGCTGAAAAAAGCGGTAAACACAGCTGTTTCCAAATTAATTTTACAAAGAGAAGAAGAAGGGGGCCGGCTGGAAGCCGATATCCGGCAAAGGCTGCAAAAACTGGCAGTGTATAATACAAAAATTAGAGAAAGGGGCCCCCTTTGCCTGGAAGAATACCGGGAAAAACTAAACATGCGTTTGGCAGAGCTGCATGGTGACAGGGAATATGACCGGCAGCGTTTTTATACTGAAGTTGCTTTTTTTGCTGAAAGGTGTAATATTGATGAGGAAACGGTCCGTTTGGAAAGTCATCTGCATATTTTTAGGCAAACATTGCAAAAAGAAGAAGCTGTAGGACGTAAATTGACTTTCCTGCTGCAGGAGATGAACAGGGAAGTGAACACTATTGCTGCCAAAAGCAGCGACTTAAAAATTTCCCATTTGGTAGTGGAAGCCAAAAGTGAAATTGAAAAAATCAGGGAGCAGGTACAAAACATCGAATAAAGATCCTTGCAGGGTTAGTATTTCCGGAGAAATATGCATGATAAAATTACAAAAGGAGGTGCAGTCCTGATTCCATTTTTATTTTTGGAAGAAAAACTACCGGAATCAGGTTGAAATGAATATAAAACTAATTAATATCGGCTTTGGAAACATTGTTTCAGCAAACCGTATTATTGCCATTGTCAGCCCTGAGTCTGCTCCCATTAAAAGAATTATAGGTGAAGCCAGGGATAGGGGCATGTTGGTGGATGCTACCTATGGCCGCAGAACCCGTGCCGTAATAATTACAGACAGCGGGCATGTAATTCTGTCTGCAGTACAGCCGGAAACAGTTAAGCACCGCCTGCAAAACCGGGAACCGGCCCCAGAAGAAAGCGGCTCCCGGGTATAAGAAGGCCTGAAATCTGGGATAAAATTATGAAAAAAGGCGCATTAATTGTCATTTCCGGCCCTTCCGGGACAGGTAAGGGCACGATCTGTTCTCTGCTTTGCCGGCAAAACTCCAAAATGTACTGTTCAATTTCGCTGACCACCCGTTTTCCCCGTAAGGGTGAAAGTGATGGTACAAACTACCATTTTTTAACGGAGGAAAAATTTAAAACACTGCTCAAACAAGGGTCTTTGTTGGAATGGGCAAAGGTTTACGGGCATTACTACGGTACCCTGCAGCAGCAGGTTGAAGAAAAACGTGCTCAGGGATGCGACGTTATTTTGGAAATCGATACACAGGGGGCCAAACAGGTGCGCAGTAAAGTAGAAGATGCGGCCCTGATCTTTTTATTGCCTCCCTCCATGGATGAACTGTGGGCCCGTATTCAGGGCCGGGGCACAGACAGCCCGGCGGCCATCGAGGAAAGGTTTGCTGCCGCTTACCGGGAAATCCAGGAAATATGGAAATACGATTACGTGGTTACCAACGAAAATATACCTGAAACAGTAAGAAAAGTTGAAGCTATAATTTTGGCGGAAAAATGCCGGGTAGGCAGGAATAAAAATATTCTTTGCGGCTTAAAGGAAGGTGAAAAACAATGATCTACCCTTCCATTGATCAGATGTTGGAAAAGGTTGATAGCAGGTATTCCCTGGTGATTATGACAGCCAAAAGGGCACGTAATTACAGGGAAACCAGGATAGACAAAGAGGATTCCGGCAACATAAATGAGGTGACTGCCGCTTTGGAGGACATCGCTGCTGACAGAATCACCTTTGAAAGAATTAAAAACGGGATCAAATAAATTTTAAACAGTGGTGTAGACCATGTTAAAAAACAAAGTTGTTCTTTTGGGAATTACGGGCGGTATCGCGGCTTATAAAAGCGCCGAGCTGGCCCGCCTGCTTATCAAAGCCGGTGCAAGTGTACAAGCTGTAATGACCGACCATGCACTGTCTTTCTTAACACCTCTAACCATGAAAACCTTAACAGGGCGGCCGGTTTATACTTCTTTGTTTAACCCCGCCTACGGTTCTGCCACCATACACATTGATTTAGCCCGCGAACCCCACATGTTTGTAGTTGCCCCGGCAACTGCTAATTTTTTGGGGAAATTGGCGGCCGGCCTAGGGGATGATCTGCTGTCAACCCTGTTTTTAGCCGTAGAACCCCGGGAACGTCCTGTCCTTTTGGCGCCGGCGATGAACACGGCCATGTTTAACAACCCGGTTGTCAGGGAAAATATTGAACGTTTAAAGCAAAGAGGTTTTGAAACGGCCGATCCGGAATCAGGCACCCTGGCTTGCGGTGATGTTGGTAAAGGCCGCATGGTCGAGCCGTCCGCACTGCTGCAGTTGATCCGTGGAAAACTCGCACCTGCAGCAGGGGAGGACTACCGCGGGTTAACTGTGCTGGTTACCGCGGGCCCCACCAGGGAATCCCTGGATCCCGTCCGTTTTATCAGCAACCGTTCCAGCGGGCGGATGGGTTATGCTCTTGCCCGGGCAGCCCGGGAAAGGGGGGCAGATGTGATTTTGGTAGCGGGGCCGACAGCCTTGGAAACGCCGCCGGGAGTGGTGTTATACCCGGTAGTGTCTGCCAGGGATATGCACCAAAAGGTTATGGAAAAACTGCCTCAGGCCCAGATTGTGATCAAATCTGCCGCTGTAGCCGACTACCGGCCGGCTGAAAATCAGCAGCAAAAAATTAAAAAAGGCCATGAACTGACACTGAAGCTGGTACGCAATCCGGATATCCTGCAAGAAATAGGTACTATGAAAGAAGGGCGTTTCCTGGTTGGTTTTGCAGCGGAAACAGAAAACCTATACGCTAATGCCCGGGAAAAAATGGTGAGGAAAAACCTGGACATGATTGTAGCCAATGACCTTGGCCAGGAAGGGGCCGGTTTTGCAGTAGAAACAAATATTGTGCAGCTGCTTTTTAAGGATGGCCGGAAAGAGGAGCTGCCCCGTATGACCAAATACGATTTAGCTCACTGTATTTTAGATCGGATTAAGGAACGGTATGGCCGTTAATCAGCTTGGGGACATGCTTTTTAGATGTTTAAAAACTGCTGAACCAGCAAAGGGGTCAGTAAAACTTCAATTATAGCAGCAATGATCAACAGACTGACTATCAAGGGGAACAGTGCAAAGAATTCTTTCCAGATGATGCCCAAACTTTCCCTTCTTTTTTTTTGTGGTAAAGGAAAGAGGAGATGATACCCTGCTTTTAAGCCAAAGGCTGCGCTGACAATAAACGCCGGCAGTTCAAATATGCCATGCGGCAGTATTCCCGCAGCCCAAAAAGTAAACAGAGGTATGCCTTCCCGCCCTAATTCAGCCAACAAACTGCCCAGCAGGGCTCCGTTGGCGAAAAGGCCCAGTAACGGGGGAACACTGAGAAACACCCCTAAAAGCATCATCTGCAGGGAAGCAAAAAAGTTGTTAAAAAACAGGATTGCTATTCCTTTCCATGCAGGTCCCTCAAAAACCATTTCCGCTATTTTTTTTAACATCTCATACTGGGTATCCGTAATATTGTGCATCAGCATTTCATTTTTAAAGGAAAATGCAGCGGAAACCAGGCCTAAAATGAAAAAAATTGTGGCCAGGATAATCCAGTTCAGGTTTTGAATAATAAGCTGCTTTACTGCGGGCTTGATGATCATATACTCTCCTTTTACCCCAAGACTATAGTTACTGCCGGCTGGCATGTTTGCCTTTATTATTACATATACAAACATTATATAATATTTTTCTTAATAATGAAACAGCGGTAAAGTCTATACCTACCTATACTTAATTTATTATTGGAGTGTCTTCTGTGCAGGAAAAGTTATATGCCCAGGTTATTATTGATCAGGTTAGCAATGCTGTAGACAGGCCTTTTCAGTACCTTGTTCCCGTAAACTTACATAATATAATAACAGTTGGTTCACGGGTTACGGCACCTTTCCGTTCCAGAAAAGTAACCGCCTATGTGGTTGCTCTGGAAAAGGAGGCGGCAGTGGAAAACCCCCGGGAAATTGCCGGTCTTTCTGATCCCCCTTTTACCTTATTGCCGGAATTCGTAAAGCTGAGTTACTGGGTTTCCCAGCGTTTTTTCAGCCGCTGGATTGAGGCGATCCGCCTGTGCCTGCCCCCGGCAGGAAGCAGGTTGAAAACCAAACATGTGGAATATGTTTATCCCCGGGTAACCGTGCGGGCCCTGCAGGAAGAAAGTGGGCAATTAAAGAAAAGGGCCCCGCGTCAGTCCCTGATTCTTGAACATTTAGCCCGGTCCGGCAGCCAGGGTTTGCCCTGGGCACAGCTGAGGGAAAAAACAGGGGCTTCGCGCAGCAGCCTGACTTCTTTGGAGGATAAAGAACTGGTCAAGGTGGAAAAAATACCTTATGGCAAGCTGCCTATGCAGGAACCACTGGCGTTGCCCGACAGCAAAACGGGCCTTCCCTTTTCTTCCCAACAGGCCGCCGTGTGGGAAGAAATTGAAAAGGGTTTCGCCGGTTCCCAAAAACAGTTTTTAATCCACGGTGTTACGGGCAGCGGGAAAACAAAGCTTTATTTGCATACCGCCGGTGAGGTTTTGAAACAGGGACGCACTGTTTTGTTTCTTGTGCCGGAAATTATGCTTACACCCCAAATCATCAACCATTTTAACAGGCTTTTTACAGGGCAGTTTGCCTTGTTACATAGCAACCTTTCCCCCGGGGAAAGGTACAGGGAATGGAAACGTATTGAAGGCGGCCAGGCCCGTTTTGTGTTAGGTGCCCGTTCGGCCGTTTTCGCCCCCTTAAAGGATATCGGCCTCATTATTATGGATGAAGAACATGAAAATACATATAAGCAGGATGACGCGCCGCGTTACCATACCCGCGATGTAGCCCAATGGAGAGCAACGTTTCATGGGGCCCTTTTGTTGCTGGGAAGTGCCACCCCTGCGCTGGAAACCTACCTGGAAACAAAAAAACAAAAGATCAAACTCCTGCAGCTGCGGGAAAGGATCGGGGGGCGTCCCCTGCCGGCTGTACATCTGGTTGATATGCGCCGGGAATTCAAACAAAAAAACAGGGGGATTTTCAGCCGCCTGCTGCTCCGGGCCATGAAAGAAACGCTTTCCCGGAAAGAGCAGCTGATCCTCTTTCTTAACCGCCGCGGTTTTGCCAGTTTTCAGCTTTGCCGTGAATGCGGCTGGGTAATACAGTGCCCAAACTGTGATGTATCCCTGACATTTCATGCTGCGCCGGAACGGCTGCTGTGTCATTATTGCGGTTATAAACGGGCTGTTCCCGCCTGCTGCCCGCGGTGTAAAAGCAGGTATATCCGCAATTTTGGGCTGGGCACACAGCAGGTAGAAAAAGAAGTCAGGAATATTTTTCCCGGGAGCGGCGTTTTGCGCATGGACAGCGATATTACCGGCACAAAAGGGGCTTATGAAAAAATATGGCGCAGCTTTCAGGAAAAAAAAGCATCCATCCTGATCGGCACACAGATGGTGGCCAAAGGCCTTGATTTTCCGGATGTGACCCTGGTGGGGGTAATCGCTGCCGATATTGCCCTGCATCTACCTGATTTCCGGGCAGGAGAACGCACCTTTCAGCTGTTAACCCAGGTGGCCGGGCGGGCCGGCCGGGGCGAAAAGGAGGGGCAGGTTATTGTTCAGACTTATACACCCTGGCATTATAGTATTCAGGCTGCAGCCAGGCATGATTACCTTACGTTTACGCAGGAGGAACTTAATAGGAGGCAGCTTCTTTTCTATCCCCCTTTTGCAGATCTAATTCTTATCTGCTGCAGTTCGCCCCGCGAACACGAAGCCAGGCAGGCTGCTGCAGGGTTAAGAAAAAGGATGGTTGCCGCCGGTCTTCCGCTGGCCGGGGAAGAAAAAGGGGAATTCCTGGGTCCGTCCCCGGCACCGCTTCATAGAATCAAGGGACGTTTCCGTTACCACCTTTTATATAAAGGGCTGGACCTGGGAAGATACCGGGCCCGGATTAGGGAGGTTGTCTGGGCATTTACAAACGAAGTTAAAAGCGATACCTGGGTAACGGTAGATTTCAATCCTTTAAAAATGTTATAATAAATATAGTTCTAGCACAGGAGGGCAGACAGATGGCGTTAAGAAAAATCCGCCTGGAAGGCGATCCGGTATTAAAACAGAAAACTGCCCGGGTTACCAAATTTTCCCGCCACTTGCACCAGCTGTTGGAAGACATGATAGAAACCATGTTTGCAAATGAAGGGGCCGGTCTGGCAGCCCCGCAGGTGGGTATTTCCAAAAGTATTATCGTTTTAAGGGATGAAGAGCAAGTTTTAGAGGTTATCAACCCTGAAATTATCAGCTCTGCGGGTGAAATTACAGAATTAGAGGGCTGTTTAAGTTTGCCGGGCATTTACGGGGAAGTAGCACGTTTTGAGCAGGTTGGGGTTCGCGGCTTTAACAGGTGGGGAAAAGAAATACAATTTAAGGCGATGGGATTTCCTGCCAGGGTTTTCCAGCATG
Organism: Dethiobacteria bacterium; assembly: GCA_050942615.1. Lineage (GTDB taxonomy): Bacteria > Bacillota > Dethiobacteria > DTU022 > UBA8154 > JAAZMI01. The sequence goes on from JBMNNQ010000015.1 coordinate 20,332, forward strand.
AGATCGATCACCTGCAGGGGATATTATTTGTAAACAGGGCTAAAAGGTTGCTTACGCCGGAAGAAGTTAAACAAATTATGGGTAAAAACGGCAATGCAGAGTAGTTATTTTTCAACAGGGACAATGCTGTAAAGTTCCTGATGTGCAGGTTTTTTAACAGCATGTACTTTATGAACGGGATGAACGAACAAAAAGGGTGATGTTGATTGGCGGGTTTAAAGCTGCTGTTTTTAGGAACAAGTTCTTTTGCTCTACCCTCCCTGCAAACACTGCAGGAAAACTTTGAGGTGCTGGCGGTGGTAACCAGACCTGATCGCCCGGCGGGAAGAGGGAAAAAAATGACACCTTCACCGGTAAAGGAAGAATCACTGAAACACGGGGTAAAAATATACCAGCCGCAGGATAGAAAACAACTTTACACCGTTCTGAAGGAAACAGAGCCCCAGGTTTTAATCAATGTGGCCTTTGGTATGTTTTTGCCGGAGAATGTATTAAATTTCCCACCCCTGGGCTGCGTTAACCTGCACCCTTCACTGCTTCCTGCTTATCGCGGGGCGGCGCCCATCCAGCGCACTCTGATGAACGGTGAGGAAACTACAGGAATTACGGTTTTATATATGACCCCCCAAATGGACGCCGGTGATATTATTTTACAGGAAGAAATAAAAATAGAACCGGGGGAAAATTTTGGGTCACTGCATGATCGCCTGGCCCGCTGCGGTGCTATAAAATTACAGGAGGCGCTATCCCTGGTGGCCCGGGGAACGGCCCCCCGCCGGTGCCAGGATGAAACAGCAGCCACTTTTGCCCCGGCGCTTACCAAAGAAGAAGAAAAGATTCAGTGGTCCTGGCCGGCCGGCAAAATTTATAATCAGGTACGCGCATTGGCACCGCATCCCGGTGCCTATACAGTTTACCGCCAAAAACGTCTAAAGGTCTGGGAAACGATGCCCCTGAACCCGGTGCAGGCAGGATTAGCGGCAGATCTGCTCACTTTACCGCCGGGAACTGTCTGCCAGGTAGCCAGGGATTATTTTACCGTAACCACCGGTGCGCAGCTTTTGAAAATTTTGCTGCTGCAACCGGCAGGCAGAAGGAAAATGAGCACTGCAGATTTTTTAAAGGGTAATGAACTGAAGGTAGGAGAAAAACTTGCTTGAAAACGCCCAAAAAAAAGTAAAAACCCCCAAGAGAATATTTTTGGGTTTGCTGCTGGCGGTTTCACTGCTTTTGCTGGGCACAACATTTTATCTGGTTGTTTTTGCCAAGGATCCCCAGGGGGGTTTTTCATGGGGTATCGTGCTGGGTATGATCGTCCCCGCCCTGTTTTTTACACTGCTGTTTCTATGTGGTTTATTGGCGATTGTCCTGACTATTATGCGGAATCGCACTTTTCCCGGCTTAGGCTGGCTTATTGAAAAAACCCTGCTTTTTCTTTACCCCTTCGTGTTACAGATCGGCCGTTTGCTGCATATTGCCCAGGAAAAAATAGAGCGCTCTTTTATTGAGGTGAACAACCAGATGGCTATGGCCTGGGCCTCCCGTGTTCAGGTTAAGGCTGATGAACTTCTCCTTTTATTTCCTCATTGCCTCCAATATGATCAGTGTCCGTATAAGATTACGCGCCGTGTTGAAAATTGCCGTCGCTGTGGTAAATGCCAGATGGCGGAAATTTTGGGCATCTCTGCAGCCAGGAAACTGCATGTGGAGGTGGTTACCGGCGGCACCATGGCCCGCCAGGCGGTCCACAAACATAGGCCACGGGTAATCATTGCCGTGGCCTGCGAAAGGGATCTGACCAGCGGTATGCTGGACAGTTTTCCCCTGCCGGTGATCGGCATTGTCAATGAAAGGCCGTATGGGCCCTGTTT
>JBMNNQ010000108.1:0-4271 GCA_050942615.1 Dethiobacteria bacterium
CATCCGGGGCTGAATCGTATTTCTGTAAAAGGGTATCTTTATGGTTCATCAATGGAAGCAGGCGGGTTAAAAATATAGCCATAAAGACCCCTGCAGCGATGAAGGAGGCTAAGGGGCGCTGTTTTTTCCAAAAGGCCTGCCGGCTTTTCTTTCTGTTGCTTTGTTCGAGGAAAAATTGTTCAGCTTTGTTTGCGGTGTTAATAAATTCCGGGCGCTGCTGCAGCTCCTCCCAAAGTTTCTGGCAGGGAGGGGGATCGACATTTTGCGCTTCCTCCTGGAAAGAGTGCCGGAGGAGCTTTGTTATTTTTCTTTGTTTCAGATGGATCATTTTCCAATTTTCCCCCTTTATCTGCAAAATAATAAACAGGTTTTTCTTGTGCCGGCGCGCTTCCTTTAATCTTCAGCCGCGAAAAGCGAGGGTTTATAACTGCAATGTAACATTTATTTTTTTAACCCGGCGCAGGCCTGCCGGCTTTACAGGTTATGCCCGGGTGCCGGCTGCTGCAAAATCAGTTCTTTAACAGGTTTACTTACCTGTTTGACGGTTTTCAGGCCCGGCGGGTTGCAAAAGAGCCCGTATTTTTTTGCGGGCGCGAAACAGGCGGGATTTAACTGTACCTGCGGGGGCAGCGGTTGCAGCTGCAATTTCTTTGACGCTTAGCTCATTGAAATATTTTAAGACTAGTATTTCTCTATCTTCCGGGGTCAATAAAAAAAGAGCCTCCCTGATTTCCTGGGCGGTTTCGCGGTTATCCCAGCTTTCCTGGGGTAAATCGCCGGTAGAGGTGTCGGCATGTAAGGAAATATTTTCTGTAAACACTATTTTTTTATTTTTACGCAGGAGATCAATGCTGTAGTTGGCGGCAATAACGCTGACCCAGGAACCGAATTTTTCTATTTCACGCAATGCTGACAGGTTGGAAAAGGCTCTTAAAAAAGCTTCCTGGGTGGCGTCTTCGGCCAACTGGAAGTCCCTGGTTACCAGGTAGGCGGTACGGAAGGTTTTATTGAAATGTTGGTGGTATAGTTTTTCCAAAATACCCTGATCCATAATTACGCTACAGCTCCTCTTTGCGGGCGACTGCTTTTATTTTATCATAAAACACATCTTTCGGGGAAAAAATGCTTTTTAATTTCTTTTTTGCAGTGTGGGCCATAATAATATGTTAGAATTATTTTAAAGTGTGCGGGAGGTTGGTTGCACGGCATGAAATGTGAAATAATTTCTGTAGGGACTGAACTGCTGATGGGGCAGACTGAAAACACCAACGCCGGGGCCCTGGCCCGGGAACTTTTTCCCTTGGGCATTGGCGTCTATTACCAGACGGCAGTGGGGGACAACGAAGAACGGCTGCGGGGTGTTTTTAGCCAGGCCCTGCAAAGGTCTGCTTTAATTATTTTAACGGGGGGCCTGGGGCCGACGGAGGATGATCTGACACGGGAAACCGTGGCCGGGGTGCTGGGCCTGCCCCTGGTGAAGAGCGAGGCGTGGGAAAAGAGGCTGAAGGATTTTTTTCACCGTTTCAAGCGGCCCATGGCGGCGCAAAACCTGCGCCAGACTATGGTTCCCCAGGGCGGGAAAATTTTGCCCAACGCCAGGGGGACGGCGCCGGGGATTTACCTTGACTTACAGGCCGGCCGGGGCCCGGTTGTTGTTTTGCTGCCGGGGCCCCCTCTAGAAATGCTGCCCCTCTTCAGGGAACAGGTTCTCCCTTTGCTGCGCGTTAAATTGCAGGAAAAAGGGGACCTGGCTATTCTGCAGTCCAAGGTGCTGCGCATTATTGGCCTAGGGGAATCTGACCTGTCAGAAAGGATTGCGGCCCTGCTTAAAAATCAGGACAATCCTACCCTGGCTCCTTTAGCCAAGGCGGGGGAGGTTCACCTGCGGATAACTGCACGCGGCAGCACGGCAGAGGTTGTGCAAACCCTGCTGGCTGACAAGGCCCGGGAGCTGCGGGAAATACTGGGGGACTATATTTACGGTGAGGATGAGGAAGAACTGGAACTTGCCGTGGCCCGTTTGCTTTGGGCAAAGGGCCTGACGCTGGCGCTGGCCGAGTCCTGCAGCGGGGGCCTTTTGAGTCACCGCCTGACCAATGTTCCCGGCAGTTCAGATTACCTCTTGGCGGGTTTGGTAACCTACAGCAACGAGGCTAAAATGCAATTATTAGGCGTGGACCAGGCGACGCTGGAGCATGCCGGGGCGGTCAGCGCTGCCGTGGCCGAACAGATGGCGGCCGGCGTGCGCCGCCTTTGCAGGGCTGACATCGGTGTGGGTATCACGGGCATTGCGGGCCCCGGCGGAGGGACGCCGGAAAAACCCGTGGGCCTGACTTACCTGGCTCTAGAGGGCGAAAACTTTAAGTTCAGCCGGCGCTATGAATATTGGGGCGACCGCCAGGTGATTAAGGAAAGGGCGAGCCAAACAGCCCTTTATCTTCTGTGGCTCTACCTTAGGGGCAAACTAAGACCTAAAAACTGATGCCGCCGCCCCGGCCAAGGCCGCCGCGGGAACCTGACAACGCTGGGACGTGTAAAAACTATTTTTGGAATAAATTTCCCCCACCTGTTAAAGATCCTGTTTTTAGGTAGCGGTGCTCTTATTAGCATGATGTTTAAACTGTATTTCCTGTTTAATAGTGGGTTGTCGCCCTTTTGGGGATTTTTGCACGGTCTGACTTAACTTTTGTCGATAAATTGCAGTAAAGTAATGAAGTTTTTTTACAGCTAAAAATTTTCCTGCAGTCAGTACTATTGTTGCTGGGGCGCCAACTGCAAGCTGCGCAAGCTGTATAAAACTATTTCTTGAAAAAACATCCCGCGGAGACCGGCCAATAGGTATTTTTTGGGATCTGCCGGGCTGATCAAGCATATTATTTAAATTGTTTCCCCCACTGTGAACGAGGTGCTGCTCCCGGGGAAACTTATTACAAGGTCTGACGCCCCCATGGTTGCTGGTATAAAAACTCCTCCCAGGCTGGTACTAACCACAAGGTACTTAACCACAAGGTACTTAACCACAAGGTACTTAACCACAAGGTACGGCCTTGCAGTGGGTTGTGCTTTTGCCCCCGCAGTTGCAAAAGCGGGGGCGAAGGCACAGGTTTTGACAAGTTTTTTTAATTTTGCGGCCGCCGGGCCGGCAGAGGCCCCGATTGTCTACTTGTTACTTTCCTTCCCTGCCCACCACGCCGATGCCCTGTTTCAGGTAGGCATCGCGTGTTTTGTGGTACCAGATTGGGCTTTCCCGGACATACCACAAGGAGGTGCCCGAAATTTCTTTTTTTACTTCGGCCGGGACCCCGGCTGCCAAGTGCCGGGGAGGGATGACCATATTGTCCCCCACAACACTGCCGGCAGCGACGATCGCTTCTTCACCCACCTGGGCAAAATCCAGGATAATGGCACCGATGCCGACAATGGCGCCCCTGCCGATGGTGCAGTCGTGCAGAATAGCGCCGTGGCCGATGGTGGCATCCTCTCCGATTACAGCCAGGCTGCCTTCGTCTTTCAGGTGTACAACAGTGTTATCCTGCACATTGGCACCGGCTTTCACATGGATGGAACCCATATCGCCCCGCAATACCGCTCCAAACCAGATGCTAACCCCGTCTTCAACTATTACATCGCCGATCAACACGGCGGTTGGTGCCACAAAGGCTTTTGTGGAAACCTGTGGCAGTTTACCTTCATAAGGTACTAAAATCATTTTTACAGCCGCCCACACAGTAAGCGGCTTAACCTCCCTTCTCAGAACCGCCCTTGGGGGCCGGGCAAATTTGACTTTGTTTTGTCAATATTAACTATAATTCTCTTTTAAATTTTCAATACCTTTCCCCGGGAACGCCTATTTTTTATTCCCCGGGTAATAATTTGTCAGTTTAGGCGAAAAAAAAGACTATTGGGGCTGCCTGGGCAGGGTAAAGCGCTTTAATGCAGAAAAAAAGACGGGCAATAGCAGGAAAAATATTTTTGAAGAAGAATTAATTATAAGATGTAGAATAGATTGCGGTGAGGTTGGGTTGTAAAAATTATTTCCAGGAAGTCAGCCTGTGGAGTCCGCATGGCCAGGCTGTGTGAAAGTCGTGGACATCTTATCCTAAGGTTTTATTGCGGGTGGAAGGCTGAAAAATTAAGAAGGAGTGAACTTGATGTCAAACAGCAATAATGTTGAATTAAAAGAGGGTTCTGCTGGTTTACCACCCTGTCAGGTAGCCTGCCCTATACATCAGGAGGTGCGGGAATATTTGCGTTTGATTGCCTGCGGGGAC
>JBMNNQ010000109.1:0-4221 GCA_050942615.1 Dethiobacteria bacterium
GCTCCGGGCACGTGGATCATAAAATCTTCCGGTTTAAATACAGGGGTCAGGCGGATGCTTTGCCGGGCCCACTGCGGGTAAGTGTGATTACGGGGTTGGACCAGCATCTCCCGGTCCCGGGCGATCACCCGGCCGTTGCTGATTACGTATTCAGCTTTAATATGCTGCAGATCCGGGATGATGACAATATCAGCAAATTTTCCCGGAGCTATCCCGCCCAGGCGGTCATCCAAATTCAGGTATTGGGCGGGGTTTAAGGTTACCATCTGCACGGCGGCAATAGGATCAAAACCTAGAGCAATAGCCTTTTCCAGAACAACCTCCATATATCCTCTTTCCAAAACCTGCCTGATAGATGTTCCATCAGTTGCCAAAATAAACCGGCGCAGATCCAGGTCCATATCCTTTATTTTGGCGATGGCTTCCAGGTCCTTGCGGATCTCACCCTCCCGGGAGGGGACATACATTCCCAGGCGAAGCCTTTCCAAAACCTCTGTAGCGGTAATGGGTTCATGACATGAACAGACCCCGCTGGCAGCATAGGCAATCAATTTATTACCCCTGGCCCCGGCAGAATGGCCGGTCACCTTTTTTCCCGCCTTGAAGGCATCTTCAAATAATTGCAGAAACCTTTGTTTCTGTTCAACCACCGGGAACCAATATGTTTCCCCCAATCCTAAAATGTCTTCGCGCTGCAGGAGCTCCCTGGTTTGTTCCCTGCTAAGGGCTTCTGTTTCAAACCGGGGACTAAGCGAAACCATGGTAGGGATAACGCCGAACATTTTTACCGGCTGTTCTCGGCACGATTCCAAAAATTCCAGGACCCCCCGGAACCCAAGAGCGAAGGCAATATCGAGCATTTCTGTGATAATCGTGGTTGTTCCTCCCCGGGGTGCATACCGGAGAAATTCATATACCGTGTAGGGGGTCATATGGGTATGGCTGTCGATAAAACCGGGAACTATCGTTTTTCCTGCGGCCTCTATGACCTTTGTTGTTGCGCCGATAGTATGCCGGGCATCTTGTCCCACATAAGCAATCCGCTCACCTTTGACAGCTACCGCATGATTTTCCAACAGTTCCCCGGTATAAACATTTACCAGCGAACCACCGGTAATCACCAAGTCTGCCTTTTCATCACCTAAGGCTACCCTGATCAATGCAGCCATTTTTTCAGAATTCATGATGAGGCCTCCTGTATTAGTCAAATAAAAAAACCCATATCCCATATTTTCTACAAAATATGCAAAAAACCTGTTTATAGGTAAAAAATATTCAAAATAATGATTCCATATAAAAACTGTTTAAATTAAATGCGGACTGTGAAAACTAATAAGGCTTGGATTATATTTATAAGCAAAAACGCAGAACACTGTAATCGCTACCGCAGAGGTTCTGGTCGGGAGGCATTTATGAAAAAGCATTGGCCGCAGGAAAAAAACAAGGGAGAAGATGCTCTGAAAAAGAAACTGACCGGGTTGCAATATGAAGTAACGCAAAAAAACGCTACAGAACCGCCCTTTAACAACGAATATTGGGATAACCGCGCGGCCGGGCTCTATGTAGACGTTGTTTCCGGGGAACCCCTTTTTAGTTCCCGGGAACAATATGATGCCGGCTGTGGCTGGCCAAGCTTTACAAAACCCCTGCAACCCGGTAACATTAAGGAAAAAGCTGACTATACCCACGGTTTAATGCGTACCGAAGTGCGCAGCAAAGGGGCTGACTCGCACTTGGGGCATGTTTTTGACGACGGGCCTGCCCCCGGGGGGAAACGTTACTGTATTAATTCGGCAGCGTTGCGCTTTATTCCGGAAGGGGATCTGGAAAAAGAAGGTTATGGGCAGTATGTTTCGCTGTTTACAGCAAAGCCGGTTGATAAATAATAAAGTAACTGGTAGAAGTTCAACATTTTATACAGTTTGCCATTATTGCCAGCTGTAGGGAAGCGGGGTGGGAATAAAAAAATATGGAAAACCAGGAACGCAGGTTTCAACGAAGGATTGCCCGGCGCAAGGAAAAGGTACAGCGCATGATTAAGGCACAGCAAACAAAGCTGGCTGCTTTGGATACCGTTACTTACTTGCGTCAGGAAGATTACAGGCAGGCCTTGGAAAGGGTCAAGGAGAAACTGTATCGCCTAAAGCAGGAACTACGGGGGCTGGAGGCGGGACTGTTGCGTTGGAAAGTCTGACGGCAACAAAATATACCTCTGGGCAAACGAGGGGTGCTTTCCAGGCGCAGGCTTTTTAAATTGAAATCTCCTGGCAGGTTGCCGGTGCAGCCGGTTCATCGGTATAGGGTATCTGCCGCTCGTACAACGTATACCAGACAAACATAAACAGGCCCCGTAGCGCAGCTGAAACAGCAATGCCCATCCAGAGGCCGTTTAAGCCCATCCATTGCGCAAACAACCAGCAAAAGAGCGGGCGCAGCAGATTGGATGTGATGCTGCTCAAACTGGGCGGCAGTGTTTGCCCCAATCCCCGAAAGGTGCCCGAACAGGCGCCTTCCAGGGCCATAAATACCTGGCACCCCGCCAGGATGCGCAGGTAGGTAACGCCCATTTCCAGGATCACCGGCGGTTCACGCAGGAAAAGGGAAAATAAAAAACGGCCCCCAAACAGCAAAAGCAGGGTAACCAAAACCTCCCAGATAAACAGTGCACCCAATGAAATACGGTAGCCGCGGCGTATCCTTCCCCATTTTCGTGCCCCGTAATTTTGCCCGACAAATGCAGTAGTCGCCGAAGAAAACCCGCCGCCAATCAACCAGGACAGCGATTCGATCTGGCTGCCCACGCGCTGCACGGCAACAGCGGTTTCCCCATACCATGCAGAGGCCATGCCGGTTACAACCATGGCCAGGGCGGTAAAGGCCCCGCTTTCCAAGGCAACCGGGATGCTCCAACGCAAAATTTGCTCTATTTTTTGCGGATCCACCCTTCCCAAAATATGAAAAAGTTCAAAAGGTCTTTGCGGATGGCGTTTTGCAAACCCTATAAAAAGTGCCAGCACCATGCCCTGGGCGATTACCGTGGCAACTGCAGCACCCTTGACGCCCCAACCAAGGCTGAGGATCATCAGGGGGTCCAGAACCATGTTAAACAACAGTCCTGCAGCGTTGGCCCAAAACCCAAGTTTGGAATTACCGGCCCCGTTAAACATGCCTGTGATTGCAGCAGACATATAGGTAAGTGGAACGCCCAACCCGACAATGCGCAGGTAAAGGCAGGTGTTTTCAAAAACAACCGGTTCCCGCACTTGCAACAAAGAAACCAGCGGCCCGGCCAGTGTCAGCAGCACCAGTCCATATAAAACACCCAAGAGCAGTGCGATCCGGGTGGAATCCTGAGCGTAGCCGCGTGCGGTAGCATCATCACCCCGGCCCATGTTTTGTGAAGTGCCTATTTCCGCCCCCATGCGTCCGATCATCATCAAGGCCATGCCCAGCCAAAGGAACATGCCTCCCAACCCGCCTGCAGCTACAGCAGAAACAGAATTCTGCATGCGCCCCAGCCAGAACATGTCGGTCAGGTTATAGGCCATCTGCATCAGCTGTGTGCCCATAATCGGCAGCGCCACCAGCAAAAGCTTTTTTAGGATCCCCCCCCGGGTCAAGTCAAAGGTCTCGGCTGTCATAAAATATACCCCTTAAAAATCCAATTTTTATTTACATTTTAATTGGGCAGGTCCCTGCTTTCATGGAACATCAATCACTTTTTTTAATCCTTCATTTTCTTTTTTAAAGATGGAGAGGCGTTTAAAGGCTTTCATTTTGTCATATTCGCCGATTTTGGCCTTGGAAACAATTTCTTCCAAAACCTGAAGGGATTGATGATAGGTTTTCTTGTTTACAGGATAGGGGTGCCCATCTTTGCCCCCATGGGCAAAGCTGTAGCGGGCTGGATCCCTGCGGCTGGGCGGTGTTCCAAAAGTCAGCTCTGCCAGCAGGCTCAAAGCCCTGACAGTCTGTGGTCCTACACCGGAAATGGACAGAAGCCCTTGGAAGTCTGCCGGCTGTTCCAGAAAAGCTTTGTACAGGGAGGCAGATATTCTTTTTCCCTGCGGCAGAGGATGGTGCCGGGGCAGATCTAAGGAGGCTTCATGTTCCTTGATTTTTGACCACTCCTTTAAAAACCTTTCCGGGTGCTCCTTGCTCAGGACGACGCTTGACTGCCTGTTACCCTCACTTTCCTTTGCCACCAAATTTAAAATGTTC
>JBMNNQ010000002.1:0-91132 GCA_050942615.1 Dethiobacteria bacterium
AAGGTTTAACCAGAATACTGCCGAACCGGCAGGTTAAGAAAAGGAAAAAGGATTTTGTGGTAAAGGCCGTTTGGGGTGAGGGCTGAAGAAGCCCGGCAGCCGCAGGTCTTATTGCAAAGTCCTTTTTTCTTTTGGGAATTAATTTGGAAAAACCCGCTAGGCCATGGTAATATGTACCATAATTGCAGGTGGAAATTACCTCGGGTTGCAGCTTTCCAGTTCAGCTGCTGCAAAAAATAGGCCCGAGATTTTCCCCGCTGGATAACAATGCTTATAAGGAGGGTTTTAAAATGCAGTCTGCTGTGGTCAGGGGTATCCGTGGGGCGGTGGATGTTTCTGCCAATACGGCTCCTAAAATTTTAAAGGCGACTAAGGAACTGCTGCAGACGATGCAGCAAAAAAATTCTTTGGAAAAGGAAACCATCGCTGCTGTTATCTTTTCCATGACCCGGGATTTAAACGCCGTTTTTCCGGCACAGGCCGCCCGCCAATTGGGGTGGGGGGACGTGCCTTTGTTTTGTACGGTGGAGATCGACGTCCCGGGTGCCCTGCCCCGTTGCATCCGCATTTTAATGCTGGTCAACTCTGTAAAAGAACTGCAGGAAATTAAACATGTTTATTTAGGGGGGACCGTTGCCTTAAGAAAGGATCTGGCGGGGGAAGGAACGGGCAACTAAAACATTCCCGGGTAGGTTTTTGGGAGAAGGCAGCTGCGGTGTTGATAGCCGACAAAATATGTTATAATGAATTTGGTCAAAAAACAAAGGAATTTGACGCAACCAGTGGGGAATTTCCCCAGGGGTTTATAATAGATGAAATCAGATTGCAGGGGGTATTGCAATGGAGGGTTATAATGCCGGGGAGCTGGAACCTAAGTGGCAGGCTCATTGGCAGCAAAACAATTATTACAGGGCCGCAAGGGATCCGGCACAAAAAAAATATTATGTTTTGGAGATGTTTCCTTATCCTTCAGGGAAACTGCACATGGGGCATATGCGGGTCTATTCGATCGGTGATGTCTTGGCCCGTTTTTTACGGATGCGGGGTTTAAACGTTATTCACCCCATGGGCTGGGATGCCTTTGGTTTGCCGGCAGAAAACGCCGCCAAAAAACACGGTGCCGATCCGGGTGCATGGACGGCCTCTAATGTGGCTGTGATGAAGGAACAGCTAAATGCACTGGGGCTTAGCTATGACTGGTCACGGGAGGTTACAACCTGTTCACCGGATTACTACCGCTGGAACCAGTGGCTTTTCCTGCTTTTTTATAAAAATGGATTGGCTTACAAAAAGAAGTCGCCGGTTAACTGGTGCCCTTCCTGCCAGACTGTGCTGGCTAATGAACAGGTTGTTGACGGGGGGTGCTGGCGCTGCGGCAGCGAAGTGGCCCCTAAAGAACTGGAACAGTGGTTTTTAAAAATCACTGACTATGCAGAACGGCTGCTCACAGATCTGTCACAGCTTGCAGGGTGGCCGGAAAAGGTTAAGATTATGCAGGAAAACTGGATTGGCCGCAGCCAGGGAACGGATATTGTTTTTACCGTTGCGGAAACAGGCGATCGCCTGGAGGTTTTTACAACCAGGCCGGACACCCTTTTTGGCGTAACCTACATGGTTTTAGCACCGGAACACCCTTTGTTGGACAAATTGATCGCCGGGAGTTCCCGCGAACAGGAAATCAAGGATTTTGTGCGGCAGATCCGCCGGGAAAGCGAAATGGACAGGACCTCTGCTGAAACTGAAAAAATAGGCCTTTTCACCGGTGCTCATGCAGTCAACCCCATTAACGGAGAAAAAATACCCATTTTAGTGGGCAATTATGTGCTGATGAGCTATGGGACCGGGGCTGTGATGGGGGTTCCAGCCCATGACCAGCGGGACTTCCTTTTTGCCGCTGTATACGGCCTGCCGGTGCAGGTAGTGGTTAATTCGCCGGCAAAAGATCTTACCGCCGCTCCTTTGGAGGAGGCTTATGAAGAAACCGGCACCCTGGTTAATTCCGGGGAATTTAACGGTATGTCCAACATCGAAGCCCAAAATGCCATCACAGAATGGCTGATCAAACATGACTGCGGCGGTTTCCGGGTACGGTATCGCCTGCGGGACTGGCTTATTTCCCGCCAGCGTTACTGGGGAACCCCCATCCCGATTGTCTACTGTCCGCAGTGTGGGCCGGTTGCCGTTCCGGAAAAAGATCTACCCGTCCTTTTACCCACAGGCATCGACTTGGCGGCTGCCCAACATTCACCCCTGCCGGAAAGTGAGGAGTTTGTGCAGACTCGCTGTCCGCAATGTGGGGGTGCAGCCCGGCGGGAAACTGATACCATGGATACCTTCTTTTGTTCCTCCTGGTATTACATGCGCTATGCTGATCCGCACTGCGATAAAGCGCCCTTCAGCAAAGAAGAAGTTGACTACTGGCTGCCGGTAGACCAATATATCGGGGGTATAGAACATGCAGTGTTGCACCTGCTTTATTCCCGCTTTTTCACTAAATTCCTTTTTGATCAGGGTTTGGTTGCGATAAAGGAGCCTTTCCAGCGTCTTTTAGCCCAGGGTATGGTCTATAAGGACGGCGCTAAAATGTCCAAGTCCTTGGGTAATGTTGTTTCTCCCGATGAAATTATCGAACGCTACGGTGCCGATACAGGCAGGCTGTTTATCCTTTTTGCCGCTCCCCCGGAAAGGGATTTAGACTGGAACGAACAGGGGGTGGAGGGCTGCTACCGCTTCCTGCGCCGTGTCTGGCGCCTCTTCCAGCAAAATATGGATCTTTTTGCCAGCGGGGCCAAAACAGTTGCAACATCACAGGGAACACCCCTCTTATGTCCGGAGGAAGAAGCCTTGCAAAGGGCCCTGCATTTTGCCATTAAAAAAGTAACGGTGGACATTGAGGAGCGTTTTAATTTTAATACGGCCATCAGCGCCATTATGGAACTGGTCAATGCTGTTTATGGGTATTTCAACACCCTGGATGATAAACAGGAACGCAATATGCCCCTCTTGCGCCAGACGTTAAAGGATATTGTTTTGTTGCTGGCCCCCTTTGCCCCCCATATTGCAGAAGAACTTTGGCACAGGTGTGGCTTTGCAGGCAGCGTGCACCGGCAACAATGGCCTGTTTACAATCCGCAATACCTGAAGGTGGAAGAGGCCGAAATTGTGATTCAGGTCAACGGCAAGGTGCGTGACAGGGTATTGCTTCCGGTTGATGCCCCCCGGGAAGAATTGCTGACAGCAGCCCGCGGGCAAGAAAAAATCAAGCCCTATTTAGAGGGTAAAAAAGAATTAAAAACGATCGTTGTTCCCGGGAAATTGGTTAATTTTGTTGTGCGTTAACCGGTTTGCCCTAAGAAGGGCTTCGGTTTTCTAATAGGGCGCGGCAATAGGAGCGGCAGCCCTTTCAAAAACAGGTGTTTTTTACCTCTGGCAAACGGGCTTGGTTTACAGGCTATGGGGGTTGTTTTGTGGGTGTGCGGCAAGCCATCCTTTTTCATGGTAAATTTACCCCAAAAAAAGAAGGAAATTTATATATTTTTGTCGAAATTATGGGTAAGTGCTACGATCAAAGGATGGTAATAGGGCTTGTTTAATTTAACACCCAAGGAAAAAAAGCTGGTTGTTTTACTGGGGATTTTACTGGCAGTCGGGCTTATTTTCCGCTTTGTTATACCGGAAAAGGATACCTTTGTGTCGCAAAGTGCCGGTAGAGCCCAGGGGGCGGGTCAGGAAGAAACGTTTGCAGGCGGCGGAAGCAGTGTGCAGGAAAATAGTGGGGATTTCTTTACCCCGGAAGAAGAAAAGCTGATCGTTGTGCATATTACCGGTGCAGTAAACAACCCGGGTGTTTATACCTTAACAGAAGGATCCCGGGTTTTTCATGTTGTGGAAAAGGCAGGGGGGCAGGCTGAAGATGCCGATTTGGAAGGCGTTAACCTGGCCCAGCCTCTTTATGACGGGCAGCCGGTGTTTATCCCCCGCCGTGGGGATCGCGATTTTCTTGCCCCGGCCGGGGGGGCTTCCACGGTCGGCAACCTTACTGCTGCCAAGGTCAACATCAACATGGCGGACCAGGCACAGTTGGAAACCTTGCCGGGTATTGGCGGCGTCAAAGCACAAAACATTATCAACTACCGCCAGGAAAATGGGCCCTTTAAAAGTCCGGAGGATCTGATTAATGTTAACGGCATTGGTAAAAAAACCCTGGAAGGGATGAAAGACTTAATTACTGTTTATTAACTGTAAAAGAACGCTGCAGGTGCCAGGGTGCCCGCCCGGGGTTTTACAACATTTTTACCTGCAAAGATTTATGTTCATTTATAAGTTTTTTCATATATAATTGTTTTTTGAACATTGGGGGTGGATTAAATGCCGCCCCTTTTTTATTAAATATTTACACTCGGAAAAGGTATAACTATTTATTTAATGGCAAGTACTATACCCATGGGGATAAAAAAGGGTATTCTGCAAAAATTGGCCAGTTTGTTGCTGCGCCAAGGAAAAAAAATTATTACAAAATTCGCCGGCCAAAACGGTGGGGGGGTGCCTGCACTGCATGATGGGCTGGATCTTAGCCAGCGGGAGGCGGTTTTTCAGGACCTGCCTTTGTCAACCCGGCTGGAGTCCAACCTGGAAATGTTCAGGCAGGTTACCGGCGGTAGTTATGACATTAATATTGAACAGTTTTTGTCTGGCCCGGAAAAAGTCCCGGCCGCGCTTTTATATGTAGAAGGCCTGGTGGATGTTTCCATGCTGGATGAGCTGCTGCGGGCTGTTAAAATTGACATTTTTTTAACCGGCCTGGAAGATTTACAAAAAAAAGATATCCTGGAAACCACCCGCCAAAGGCTGCTTAATATCATCGAAAGCCAGATCGCCGGGGATATGGCAGCACTTTATTATGGGGTTTCCAAGGGCCGGGCTGCCCTGCTTTTTGACGGTACCGCCCAGGCTCTTATTTTGGAAACGCAGGGCTGGAAAACCCGTGCAATTACAGAACCGGCCTCCGAACCGGCTATTCGGGGTATCCGCGAAGGCTTTGTTGAAGACATTCGTACCAACACAGCCCTGATCCGCCGGCGTATCCGCAGCCCCAACCTCTGGATTGAAGGCCAGGAGATCGGCAGCCTGGGCAAAACGGAGGTGGCTTTTGCCTACCTCAAGGGGCTGGTTGCCGAGGACGTGCTCGGTGAGCTGCGTTCGCGCTTGGATAACATCGACCTTGACGGTGTTTTGGGCACTGGTTATATTGAGGAATATATTACGGACAATCCTTATTCCCTTTTCCCTTCTATTTTGAGCACTGAAAGGGTAGATCGCGTAGCCGGGGCCCTGTTGGAAGGCAGGGTGGCCATCTTTGTTGACGGATCGTCCTTTGCGCTGGTGGTTCCGGCAGACTTCAACCTTTTTTTACAGGCGCCGGATGACTACTTTGAGCCTTTTCCTCTTGGGACCTTTATCCGCTTTTTACGCTATGTTTCCTTTTTTATTGCCCTTTTTCTGCCGGGGGTTTATGTGGCGATCTTAACCTTTCACCCCGAACTCTTACCCGTTCCCCTGCTATTGCGCATCCAGGCTGCCCGGGAGGGGGTGCCCTTTCCGGTAGTGGCCGAAACCTTTTTTATGGAGGCGATTTTCGAAATTTTAAGGGAGGCCGGTGTGCGTCTGCCCATGTTGGTGGGGCCGGCGATCAGCATTGTCGGTGCTCTGGTCTTAGGCGATGCGGCGATCCGGGCCGGGTTGGTATCCCCCGGGGTGGTTGTTATTGTAGCCTTTACAGCTATCGCCTCCTTTACTGCCCCGGTGTTTACCCTGGGCTTGGCGGCACGCATTTTACGTTTTATCATAATTATTTTAGGTGCTGCTTTTGGGTTGCTGGGCATCCAGTTTGGGCTGCTGCTCATCCTGATTCACCTGGTGACCCTGCGTTCTTTGGGCCAGCCCTATATGGCCCCTTTTGCCCCCTTTATCTGGGAGGATATGAAAGATGCCCTGTTCAGTCTTTTCCGTTGGCAGATGGTTTATCGCCCCAAGCTTTTGGGCTACCGTGAACCCAAACGGCAGCGTACCGGACAGAAACCCCACCCCCCTCAAAAAGGAGACAACTGAAAGCGCTATGTTTCAGGAAAAAATAGCAAACAGACAGCTCTTTAATATTTTTTTCATTATGCGCACAACGATTGTAATCTCCATCCTGCCGGTGTTAACTATCGGGCAGGCCCGGCAGGACGCCTGGTTGGCAGCAGTAATTACCTTTTTTTTAAGTGCGGTTTTTATCTGGCTGCTTGGCCGGTTGGCGCTCAACTTTCCTGATCAAAGCATCATTCAGTACAGTAAAGAACTGCTGGGAAAGTGGCCGGGCGGGCTGCTCAGTCTTTTTTTCTTGAGTGCATTTCTCCTGATGGGTTTTACGGATTTACGCGTCTATAGTGAAGTTTTACGTACAGTTTTTCTGCCGGAAACCCCTTTAATCGTTGTCCTGGGCAGTATGGTTTTTATTGCTGTGGTGGTCTGTTATGCCGGACTGGAGCCTTTGGGAAGAATGGCCGATCTGATTTTCCCGGTTTTTACCCTGGCAGTTTTATTTACCCTGCTTTTTCCTATCCTTGAAGCTGATTTTAGCAATCTGCGACCGGTTCTTTATCATGGCTGGCGGCCTGTGTTGCATGCAGCACTAACCCCCACAGTAATTGCTGCACAGTATGCTAATTTAGCCCTGCTAGTTCCGTCTGTAAATCAACCGCGAAAAGCCTTGCAGGCTGCCCTGAATTCACTGCTGGGGGCTTCCATAATTTTAGCATTGGCAGCTGTAGTTGTTGTAGCTCTTCTAGGGGCCGAGGAAGGAGCCCATGCTGCTTTTCCTGTTTTCAAGATGATCCGGGCGATCCGTCTCAGTGAGTTCTTGGAGAGGATAGAGATTGTAACTATTTTCCCCTGGGGTCTGGGGCTCTTTGTTACCCTGGCGGTCAACCTTTATTCCCTGGCCAAAGGCCTTGCCCAGCTTTGCCGGCTGCAGGATTACCGCCCACTTTTGCTGCCTTTGGCTGTAATAATCAGCACCCTGGCTTTGCAGGGGTACAGCGACTCTTTCGAGCTGCGCCAGTTTTTTCAGCCGCAGGTGATAGCGCCCTTTTTATTTTTTGTCCTTTTATTTCCGGTTGCCATCCTCTGGATCGCTTACTTTTTCAGAAGGAAAAAAGGCCTTGGCTTAACAAAAGAAAAAAGGCGGGGGCGATGAACTGCAGATGATACAAAAAAAGGTTATATTGTCCAGGCTCCTGCTTTTATGCCTTTTATTAAACCTGTTAACTTTCCAGGCAGGCTGTTGGGATCGGCGGGAACCCGGCTTTTTAGGGGTTGTGACGGCTGCAGCCTTTGATCTTGACCCCCGCACGGGCCGGCTGCAGGTGATTGCCCAGGTGGCCGACCCCCTAGGGATTGGTACCGGCGAAGGCGGAGGGGGTAACGGTGGTGGCGGCGGCGGCGGGAAGGATCTTTTTTGGGTTGGGGAGGCCGATGGCCAGACGATCTATGAGGCCATTAGAAATATCGAACAGGTTTCTTCCCGGAAGTTGCTTTGGAGTCACCTGGAGGTGGTGCTATTTTCTGAGGAAATGGCCCGGGGGGGATTGCTGCCTGTACTAGATTATATCGATCGGGAACGCCAGGCGCGCCTTATTGCCCGGCCCTTCGTTGTGCAGGGGGATGTGCGGCAGTTGCTTAAAACCGAATTTCCCCTGGAACAGCTCAGCGGCCTGGCTTTAATCCGGCAGTTGTTGACCATTCGCATGGAAGATGCCTTTGTGCCGGAAGTGGAATCGCTGCGCCGGGTTTTCAGCCGCCTGGCCAAACCGGGGATGGAACTGATTCTGCCACGCATTGAGGTGCAGACAGAAAAAGATGAAAAAGTCAGCACAGGAGGCAGGGGGAGCACCGGGGCTAAAACTGGAGTGCCCAACCCCGCAAAGATAGCCGGGGGTGCACTTTTTCGCGGCGATAAATTAGTCAGTTTTTTTAACGAAAAGGAAATTGCGGGCTATTTGTGGTTAATAAAAGACATTCGCCGTCTGACAATGGTTTTTAATCCCCCCGGGGAAAAAGATCAGCGTTTGACTGTGGAGGTGTTCGGGGCCAAGATCAAACTTGAACCGGAGGTGCAGGGCGATCAGGTCCGGGTGCACCTGACTATTCGCACGAAAGGAAGGTTGCAGGATTTTACCGGCCAAAAACTGCCCCTGGATGGGGACTTTAAAGATTCCCTAAACCGCCGCATGGCCACCGTTATCCAAAACCAAATTGGTTCGGCTTGGCAAAAGGCCCGGGAATTGAATTTAGATGTTTTTGGCATCGGCCATACCTTATATCAAACAAAGCCGCAGGACTGGAAACGCCTGGAAAGTAAGTGGGCGGATATATTTCCCGAAGTGGAGTTGGAGGTTGAAGTCCAGGCGTTCATAAGGAGCTTTGGGCTGGTAACCCATCCCGTAAATGTCCGCCGGACTGATCAGTAGTTTTGACTGAAAGGGGTAACTGCAATGGCCTGGGTGATGGGCATCATGCTTATGGTGTTTTTTGTAGAAGGGCCTGTTTTGTTCCACAATAAAAGATACAGGGAACTGTTGGTTTTCAGTTTGTTGTGGGGGGCGGCCTTGGTGTATGCCTCCCTCGTAGCTTTGGATGTACCTTTACCCACGGTGGTCGAGGCCTTGGAAAGTCTTTATAACCTGGTGAATTTATAATAATTCTGTAATATAACACTACCCCACAATACTGTCCCTTAAAAACAAAAAGCCTTGTTGGTATCCTGCCGGGAGGCTAATTGTCCGGGGTTGGGCGATGTTAAAATCTTAACGGATACATATCAGGTTTCTGCTGTTTTTAGCCTAAAAAAAAGCTGCTGTGTATTCTAGGTTTCAACAGTTGATTTATTTTCCAGGATGGACTAAGGTGGATACAACAGGTGGTGTTAGATACATCCCCGGTTAATTCAATGGCCGGGAAAAGAAAGGATGTTTCATTATTGGCCGCGAGGCAAAAGCAAAAAATGCCGCCCTGTGTCCTTACTATCGCCGGTTCCGATTCGGGGGCCGGTGCCGGCATCCAGGCTGACTTAAAGACCTTGGCTGCATTGGATGTGTACGGGCTGACGGCTCTGACAGCAGTTACAGCGCAAAATTCGCGCGCTGTCGAAAGGGCTGAGGTGTTACCCGCCGCTTTGGTAGGGGCGCAGGTTGATGCCGTGCTGCAGGATTTTCCGGTTGATGTCATAAAAACAGGGATGCTGGGAAACGCAGCAATAGTGGAGGCAGTGGCTGCTAAAATTAAACGGTACGGGATCACCAAGACGGTGGTAGATCCGGTGATGGTCGCCAAAAGCGGGGATCATCTGCTGGAGGAAGCCGCACTTAGGGCTCTGCAGGAAAAACTGCTGCCCTTGGCCCTGGTGATTACGCCTAATATACCGGAGGCAGAGGTTCTCTGCGGGTGGCCCATTGGGGACGAAAAGGCGCGGCGGGAGGCGGCTTATTTTCTGCACCGGCAGGGGCCGGCCTTTGTTCTGCTCAAAGGAGGGCATTTTCAGGAAGAGGCAGCAGAGATAACAGATGTCCTTTTTGACGGAGAAAAGTTTTTTTATTACCGTGCGCCCCGTATAATCACCGGGAACACCCATGGCACTGGCTGCACCTTTGCGGCGGCTATCGCCGCACAACTAGCCCGGGGTAAAGCGGTCCCCTTGGCGGTGAAAGCCGCGCGGGATTACCTGCAGATGATTATGCCCCACGGCCTGCAGCTGGGGCGGGGGCATGGGCCGCTAAATCATTTTTACGGCTGCCGGACCGGCAGGCAGGCGCAGGAAAATGGTCCTTTGTGGTGGTAACAGCCCGTTTTTTCCTCCTTGGATATGTTCATGATATAATTATGGTGATCCCGCTAACAGGGGCATAACTAAGGTCTGCAGGGGCGCTTCATTGACCGCCCGGAAAGGTGATAAACCGGTGCAAATAAAACTAGATTTAAGCCTTTATGTCATTACAGATCGTCTTTTCTCCCGGGGACGTACACATTTGGAGGTGGCAGCAAAAGCGATCGCGGGTGGCGCAACCTGCATACAGTTGCGGGAAAAGGATGCTGCTGTCACCAGCAGGGAACTTTTTGCCCTGGCGGAAAAATTAAGGGCGCTAACCAGGGAAAAAGGGGTAGCCCTGATTATCAATGACCGTCTGGATATTGCTTTAGCGGTGGGGGCCGACGGCGTACACCTGGGCGGGGACGATCTGCCGCTTGGGGTAGCGCGGCGACTTTTGCACCCCGGCATGGTTTTGGGGGCTTCAGCCGGTGATCCCGGGCAGGCCCATAGGGCCCAGGCCGCCGGGGCGGCTTACCTGGGAACCGGTGCTGTTTTTGAGACGTCTACCAAACCCGATGCCGGGGCGGCGATTGGGCCTGCGGCCCTTAGTGCTGTGTGCCGCAGTGTGGAAATACCTGTGGTCGGCATTGGCGGCATAGGTGCTGCCAATGCCGGCCGGGTTATTGCAGCCGGGGCCGCCGGGGTGGCCGTAATTTCCAGCGTGGCAGGTGCTGCCGATGTTACTGCAGCTGCCCGGGAGATTGCTTTGCAGGTGAAAAGCGCTCTGGCCCGGAGGAACACAGGGGGAAATATTTGAAAAAATGAAAGAAGTGATAGTTTACACTGACGGTGCCTGCAGCGGCAATCCCGGGCCCGGTGGCTGGGCCGCCCTGCTGAGGTATAAGGATGCCGAAAGGGAAATTTTTGGTGCAGAGAGGGAGACTACCAACCAGCGGATGGAAATGCAGGCGGCTGTGGAGGCCTTGAAACGTTTAAAAGAACCCTGCCTGGTCAGGCTGCATTCCGACAGTGCCTACCTGATCAACGCTTTTCAGCAGGGCTGGTTGGACAGGTGGCAGAAAAACGGTTGGCAAACAGCAAAGAAGACCCCGGTGGAAAACCAGGACCTCTGGCAGGAGCTGTTAAAGCTGTCCCAGCGGCACCGGGTAACGTGGGTGAAGGTCAGGGGCCACAGCGACAATGAAGGTAACAACCGCTGTGATTATTTGGCCAAACAGGCTCTTACTTCACTTTAAACCAACAGGCAGGCTGCTTAAAATAGCAGATCACTTTGGGGGGGTTTGTATGCACCCGATCATTTTTAAAATAGGAGATTTTCCGATCTATGCCTATGGCGTTGCCCTTTTTGTTGCTTTTTCAGTAGGCATTATCTGGAGCCTGCGGGAAGCTGAGACCGGGGGCGTGAACCAGGATTATCTTTACGAAGTGATTCTGATCGGTATTGTGCTGGCCTTGTTGGGTTCCCGCCTGACCTATGTTTTTCTCAACTGGGATTTTTACCGCGGGGAACCCTGGTGGAAAATTTTTGCCTTCCGGGAGGGCGGGCTTACCTTCTATGGTGGGCTTTTAGCAGCCCTGTTGGGCGGTTATTTCTACTGCCTGTACCGCAAAATATCTTTCTTAAAACTATTGGATTTTGTAACGCCTTTTATTGCCCTAGGCTATGCTATTACCCGCATCGGTTGTTTTTTAAACGGTTGCTGCTATGGCAAGGTTACCTCTTTACCCTGGGGCCTGGTTTACCCGGCCATCGACAATCTGCCCCGGCACCCCACGCAGCTCTATGCTTCGTTTTCAGCTTTGTTGATTTTTTTGCTGTTGCGTTACCTGCGTAAATTTAAAACCTTGCCGGGCTTTATATTCGCTTGGTTTTTAATTTTTTATGGTATTTATCGTTTCGTAGTGGAATTTTTTCGGGTAAGTCTGCCTACCGTTTGGTTTTTAACACCGGCCCAGGCTGCAGCCCTGGTTTTTATCCTGGCCGGCGGGGCCATGTTGCTGGTGCAGCAAAGACAGCACCAGCGGCAGACCGGTTAGCGGCCGGCTCTTTTCACGCCGGGATTTATAATTCTGAGACTTATGATTATTGCCCTATACCCCAGGTGGCAAATCCATATTTCTTGTCCAAATGAAGGCTTGTCCCCAACCGGGTATTTCCAGCCAGGTGTTTTGCCTGGCGAGGACCC
The DNA here is from genome assembly GCA_050942615.1 of Dethiobacteria bacterium. Taxonomy (GTDB): domain Bacteria; phylum Bacillota; class Dethiobacteria; order DTU022; family UBA8154; genus JAAZMI01. Next base: position 12,055 of record JBMNNQ010000002.1, read on the forward strand.
CCGGTGGCGGGGCGTCACTTCAGTTGTGGCCGGCTGGTTGCCTCTAATAATGACGTCCCCAAAAATGTGTGAAGTTATTTCAGGACCCTTTTCCTAAGTTTTACTGTAAAACCTGTAAATTTACTTGACACCTTCTTTTGTAAACTGTATAAAAAAGGTGTAAGGATTTGGGTAAATACTGTTAAGGTAGAACAATGAGGTGATTGTGTGAGCAGTGAGCAGGAAAACAAAGGGCTGCAGTTGGGACTGGATTTAGGGACCTTTGCTGTAAAAGGGATTTTGCTGGAAAATGGAGATCTGCAAGAAAAGGTGCTCCTTCCTACATCCGGTAATCCCGTGCAGGCTGCCCGGGAATGTCTTGCTTCCCTTTTGAAGGATCGCCAGGATGATTTTATTCAATGCGGGCTGACCGGGGCCAACGCTTCCCTGATTGCCCGGGAAATAGGCATCAAACCTTTATTGGAAATTGAGGCCTTGCAGGCCGGGCTGGCCCGCCAGGGTTTAAAGGCCGCCGGTGTTCTTTCGTTGGGCCATGAAAATATGTATTACCTGGAAATGGGGCCGGCGGGGGAGATCCTCTTTTTCAACCGCAACGGGCAGTGTGCGGCGGGCAGCGGGGCCTTTTGGTATCAGCAGGCCACCAGGATGGGCTATAATGATCAGGAACTGGCCCAGATTGCTTTGGAGGCAGACTCTGCGGTAAAAATTTCCGGGCGCTGTGCGGTCTTTGCCAAATCAGATATGACCCATGCGATCAATGAAGGGGCCACGCAGGGTGCGGTTTCGGCTGGCATGGCCCGGGCCCTGACGGATATGATTCTGTCCGGGGTGGCTTTAAACAGAATAAAAGAGGCAGGAACCTTGATTGCGGTAGGCGGGGTGGCCAACAACCAGGCGGTGATGAAGTACATAAAGGAATACTGCCGGGAACGTGCTGTGGAGGTTGTTGTTCCCGACGGACATGAATATATTAATGCATTGGGAGCAGCGGTTAAGGGGACTAGGGTTAAAGTGGCAGCCTTGCAGCTGGAAAATCTTTTAAGCCGTGAATACATGCCGGAAAATCCTTTGCCTGCGCTGGAGGCGGGTAAGGTTAAATACATGGAATTTCCTGCAGTAGAAAAAAACTATGACCTTTCTACTGTTTTTTTAGGGGTGGATTGCGGTTCAGTTTCCACCAAATGTGTTTTGCTGGATGCACAGGGCACTTTTATCGGCGGGATCTACCTCCCCACCGCCGGGCGCCCGGCGCTTCAGGTTTTGGAGTTAATGAAGGAAGTGGAAGAAAAGTACGGAGAACTGCTGCGGGAGGCCCGCCTTGTGGCTTGCACCACCGGTTCAGGACGTTTTTTATCACAGAAAATATTAAGTGCAGAATATGCAGTTGATGAAATTACCTGTCAGGCGGAAGGTGTAAAATACCTCTGCGGTGAGCGGGAAACCCTGGCGGTAATTGAAATCGGCGGTGAAGACTCCAAGTTTTTGCAGTTAAAGAACGGTCTTCTTTATGACTATAATATGAACCCTGTTTGTGCCGCCGGGACGGGTACCTTTTTGGAAAACCTGGCCGGTCTTTTGGGGGTGCAGATCAAGGACGAATTTTCGGAGAAATCTTTTGCTGCCGAATATGCCATCGACCTGGGGGATACTTGTACGCTTCTTTCACAGACAGCGCTGGCGGCTGCGGCTTCCCGCGGCTTGCCTTTAGGTTCCCAGTTGGCCAGCCTGGCCTATTCCTCGGCCCGCAATTATCTGAGCAAAACGGTGGAAAACAGGCCGTTGGAGGGCCGGGTGATCTTTACCGGGGCGACTGCCAAAAACCACGCCCTGGCCAGCGCTTTTGCTGCGGAATGCGGCCAGGAGATTACTGTGCCCCCCTATCCCGAACTTTCCGGGGCTTTTGGCAGTGCGGTAATCGCCAAAATGTTTCATGAAACAGGCCAAGAGGGCCGTTATTCTTTCCGCAGCCTGCAGAACCTGCACAGCTTTACGGTCAGCAAGCGTAAATGCAAGGCGGAGTGTGAACATGAACATAACTGTACCCTGGACGTGATCGAATTCAGCGACGGCGGCAAGTTCCTTTATGGGGACCGCTGCGGCCGGTATTCCGGGCTGGATAAGAAGACCAAGGGTTATGAACAACTGCCTGATTACATCACCCGCCGGAATGAACTTTTTACTGCAGCGGCGGGGGAACCCCGGCGTGAAGGGCCGACGGTTGGCCTGGCGCGCAGCGGGATGTTCTTTGAACTTTATCCTTTTTGGGCAGCTTTCTTTAGGGAATTGGGTGCTGCTGTTGTCCTTTCCGGTAAAACTGCGGACAGTACCCTGGAAAAGGGCAAGAAGCATCTGGGAACGGAGATGTGCTATCCCTTGGAGGTGGCGATTGGCCACTACCAGGAGCTGCTTGAAAAAGACACAGACTATATTTTTATCCCCGAGGTTGTCGATATGGAGGCCCTTTCCTGGGCTCCGGACTGGCCGCGGGGTTTCACCTGTTCCCTGATCCAGACGATTAGGGGAACAGTGGCGAACTCCCTGCAGATGCCGGCGGAGAAAATTCTTTATGCCCAGTTGAATTACCGGCACGGGAAGGAAGGGATTAAGTCCCAGCTTGAACCTGTGGCCCGGAAACTGCTGGGCGGGGGCTATCAGGAAGTCCGGCTGCAGGCTGCAGTGGACGCCGGCTACCGGGCACAAGAAGGTTTTCGCCGGGCAATGCTTCAGGAAAGCCGCCAGGCTTTTGCCGAGCTAAAAAATTACCGGGAAACGGTGGTAGCTGTTTTCCTGGGCCGGGCCTACACGACCTATGATGATTTTGTTTCCAAGGGATCTTTCAGCTATGCCCGGCAACGGGGGCTGGTGGCTGTTCCCCAGGAATTCATTCTGGAATACCTGCGGGGTTGGTTTGAAGGGGGGTTTGCAGAGGATTTATTGACAGAGGAAGACAGGGAGGCTTTTAAAAAGCGCCTAAAAAAATATTTTGCCCACGTGGACAATGTATACCCCATCCAGCTGCAAAAAATGATCTCCACGGTCCTTTTTGCCGGTTTTTTAAATGAAAGAATGGCAAAAACGGGGCTGCCCCGCCTGCAGTTTTGTTTACAGGATCCCTTTAAATGCGGCCCGAACAGCATGTTGCGCCATTACCTGGAAGGTATGACCGGTTATCTGCGGCTAACCCTGGATGGGCATACGGCGCCAGCAGGGATGATCACACGTTTGGAAGCCTTTAAAAATACTTGTCTTTCACAAAAGGAAGTCCAGCAGCCGGAATTCTATTCGGCTTGTACCAAGCGTATCGTGGATCGTACTTGGGATAAGATACTTATCCCCGAGCCTACCTATCATTCCCGGGTTTTTGCAGCCATGTTTAAAAATTATGGTGTTGATGCTGAAGTTTTACCGCGTAGCAAGGACAAAGATCATACTTTAGCCCGGCGCTTTATTAACGGGGATGAATGCCTCCCTATGATTCAAAATGTGCAGGACTTTTTAGATTATCTTTATAATAACGGCGAGGATCTTGATCTGGAAAAAACAGTATTTTTTCAGGGCTGGGCTTGCGGCCCCTGTCGCTATGGCCTGTATGCGCCAACTCAGTCCCTGTTGATTAACAGGGCTGGCTTTGGTGCGGCTAAGGTTTGTTCCATACGGGTTGATGATGTCCTGAAAAGGTTCGGTTTTAAATTTGTCGTCGGCCTTTACGCCGGGTTGTTGGCAATAGATGCCCTTTATAAAATGTTGCATGCTACCAGGCCTTACGAGCAAGAAGCAGGTGCCAGCGAAATGCTGTTTGAAAAATATGCAGCACGGTTGATGGAAACCCTGGAAAGTTTACGTTTTAGCCTGCCCCGTCTAGTTGCCGGTACACATTTACTGCCCCTGGAAACGTTGCTGAGGGAGGCTACTGCAGAATTTATGCAGGTGCCGCGCACCGATGAAAAAAGGCCGCTTATACTGGTGGGGGGAGAATTCTATGTCCGCCTGGATGATCGCTGCAACCAAGAACTGATTAAAAAAATTGAAAAAGAAGGCGGCGAGGTGTCACTGGCCCCGGCCTCCGAACTTTTTGCCTATACAGCCTATATCAACCATCGGGAGGCCGAAACAGCCTTCGCCCTGCAACGCACTGTACCAAAATATTTGTTGAAAACAGGGTATGGCCTCGTGCAACGCCTGGCCCACAGGGATGAACTACGTTTATTGGAGGCGGCAGGGGATATGCGGGATAGGCTGGAAGAGCCCACTCCAAAGGAAATTAGCACCCTGGCCAGGAAATATGTTTCCGGGCATTACGGGGGGGAGCCCCCGATGACAATTGGCAGAACCTGTGCCTGGGCGCAGCGTAACAATGTAGACGGGGCAGTTTTTGTAGCACCTTTTACCTGCATGCCCGGTTCGGTGGTCGAAGGGCAAATGGGTGCTATGCGAAAAGATCTTGGTTTTCCCATGATTACGCTTTACTATGATGGCAAGGACAGTGCCAACCGTGAAGAATTCATCGGGAGCCTTGTTTTCCAGGCCCGGCAAAAAATGGGCGTTTAAGGACCTGCTACCCTGTTTTGTTATCAAAAATTCGGATATTTAAAGACTTTCCCTTCCCAGTTGCGAAATGTTACATGCCCGTTACCCAAAGAAATAAGGTACTGGGGCAGGATGGGGGTCTTTCCGTGCCCGTCAGGGGCGTTGATAATATAGGTGGGAACAGCCAAACCTGAAGTATAGCCTCTTAACTGTTCCATAATTTCAACACCGTCTTCAACCCTGGTAATAAAATGGCTTGTTCCCCTGACAAGTTTGGCATGGAAGATATAATAGGGGCGCACCATACATTTAAGCAGTTCATGGTTCAGTTTTTTCATGATGTGGGGATCGTTGTTAATCCCTTTGAGTAAAACAGCCTGATTGCCGAGGCCGATTCCCGCCCGGGCCAGACGCAAACAGGCCTGTTGCGCTTCCTTGGTTATCTCCCGGGGATGATTAAACTGGGTGTTGATATAGAGGGGCAGATGATTGGCCAGCAGCCGGCAAAGTTTTTCTGTAATGCGTTGGGGCAGGGTAACCGGTGTCCGGGTTCCAAAACGTTTAATTTCGACGTGGGGGATGGCCTCCAGTTCTTCCAACAGGTACGCCAGCGCTTCATCCGGGAGAGTAAAAGGATCGCCCCCGGTAATTAAGACATCCCTTACTTCGGAATTTTCCCGGATATATTGTAGTGCTGCAGCCAGGTCTTCCTGGTTGGAATGCAGATCAATTTCACCAATATTGCGCCTGCGCTGGCAATGACGGCAAAACATGGCGCACATATTGGTAATGTTGATGATCAACCGATCGGCGTAGCGGCGTGTAATTAAAGGGGCGGGGCTGGTAGACCGTTCTGCCATCGGATCGTCCCCGCCAAGGGTATCCAGGTATTCCTGTATAGAGGGGACGGATTGCAGCCTGACGGGATCGGCTGGATCGGCAGGTGTGATCAGCGCGGCGTAGTAAGGTGAAATGGCCCAACGGTATCGGGAGGCAACTTTTTCTATTTCCTCTGCCTCCTGATCGGTAAGATCGATTATTTTACGGAGCACATCAGTATGATCAATCCTGTTTTTGATCTGCCAACGCCAATCGTGCCAGTTTTCCAAATCGCCACCTAAAATATTTAAAATTTTCTCCCTGCGGGCGGTATATTCTTTACCCATTTTTAAGCCGGAGGGTATCTTGCTGCGGGCCTTCAAAAAAGGTTTTATTTTTTCCTTCAGTTCCTTGCTCCGCTCCCAAGCTGTTTCCCTGTTGATGCTGGCGTCTTTAATTATGCCCATGACAAAACCTCCTTAAAAAATAATGTGAAGTAAAAATTGGGGGGAACTGACACTTGACCGTTTTCAAAATGCAGGTATAAAAAAACCTTCTTCTTTAACAGGTACCCACCGGGCACCTGTTTTCAAGGAAGGCTAAAGCAGGCTCAGCTTATGTATTTAATAGAAGCCGATAAATTTGGTTTAGGCTATACATCACCTGTATTTTCGTTGTTCTGTATCTGCCCTGCACAACAACAGCAGCTATATGCTACCGTGCAGTGCTGCCCGCTTAGCCTGCGAGGTTAGCTGACGGGCTCGGGCCCGGGTCGCCCTATTTCCGGTTTATTAAACCGGAAGATTCGCCCCCCAATTAACTGATGGTTCCCCCGCGTCTTTCAAATAGACTTAGGCTTGTTTCAGTCTTTACTGACTTTTAATTTTAACACATGCTCTTTTAGCTGTCAAATAATGTTTTGAATTATTAGTTGATAAGAATTAAAATGTTTGCGGACTGCGCTGCCGTTGTTTTGGCAGGACATAAGGGTCACATAAACTTGAAAGGGTGGCTTTTATAGACAGAAATATTTTTTTGAACAGCAGGATAATAAGAATGAATAGAGAATGATAGATCAGGTTGGGTGTTACAATGTTTAAAATAATAACACCCGGGCAGGTTTGAACAAATAAAACTACAAAACATTACCAGTTAAATGTTGGTGGGCTATAAGGAGTATAGGGTTACAAAGCAAAGGGCGCAGGCGTAAATAAGACAGCTGTTAGCGCCAATGACAAGGAATAACAGGTGTAGGGGAAAGGGCAAACAGGGCAACAAACCTCGGCCGGGTTGTGTACAGTGTAGTGAAACATTGGTTTACGGGGTTATATTGTGCCTGCTTTATTTTTGCATATTCAGTAACACAATTGCTGTATTTGTAACATTAATTTTGCTTTATAAATTTTAGGTAAAGGCGTTTAGATGGCTTGCCGGCAAAAGGAGCAGGAGCTTTGTAGATCTGGAAACTAAAAAATGAACGGCCATGTTTGCCCCAACTTCTGGAACAGACGAAATAGTTTGTTTTATGTATTAGAGAACAGGGCAGTAGATTGCAAGGTTGCTGTTTTGTGATGGAGGTGTAAATTTGCAGGTTCAAAAAAGAATCGTTTTTCCCTTTACAGCGCTGTTGGGGCAGGAAAAGATGAAAAAGGCACTCCTTTTAAACGCCATCAACCCCCGGTTGGGGGGTGTTCTTATTAGGGGGGAAAAGGGTACCGCCAAATCAACGGCAGTGCGTTCCATGGCCACCCTGTTGCCGGCGGTACCAGTGGTAACAGGGTGTGTTTACAGGTGCGATCCTTTTCAGCCCGGAAAGCTTTGTGTTGATTGCCGGGCCGCTTATGAAGGGGAAAGCCTGCCTTTTAGCCGGCAGCGGGTGCAGGTTGTAGACCTGCCGGTATCTGCTACAGAAGATCGGGTGGTGGGAAGCCTGGACTTTGAACATGCAGTGAAAACAGGGGGGCGTCGTTTTGAACCCGGGCTTTTAGCCCGGGCAAACCGCGGGATTCTTTATGTGGATGAGATCAACCTCCTTGATGATCATATTGTAGATCTGTTGCTTGATGCTGCAGCGTTGGGCATTAACTTTGTTGAACGGGAAGGGATCTCCTATAGCCACCCGGCTGAGTTTATCCTGGTAGGCACCATGAACCCGGAGGAAGGGGAACTGCGTCCCCAGCTGATGGATCGCTTTGGTCTTTGTGTTCAAATCGAAGGTGAAACAGAGCCGGCAGTCAGGGTTGAAATTATCAAGCGCCGCGAAATTTTCGATCAGGATCCCCTCTGTTTTCTTGAAAAATGGGCTGGGGAGGAAAAGCGGTTACAGCTGGAGATCGTTGCTGCACAGGATCGGCTTGCGGGGGTCACTATGGCATCTGAACTGGAAGAACTAATTACAAGGATTTGCACCGGGGCATTGGTGGCAGGCCACCGGGCCGATCTGGTAATGACGGCTTGTGCCCGTACATTGGCGGCCTTTTATGGCCGACTGAAGGTTAATGAAAGTGATATTCATGAGGCTGCTGCTTACGTTCTTCCCCACCGCAGGCGCGAAGCATCCCCCCCACAACAAGAACAGGAGCCGCCGGAACCTGAAAGGCCCGATAAACCTGAAGAATCTGATAAGCTGGAAAGTGAACAGGAACGGGAGCGGGCCCGGGAACAGCAGGCTGTGCAGTCCCACGAACAGCCGGAGGATCGGAAAAACGAACAGGAAAAAAAAGAAGAACAGGACCAGCACCCCCAGGAAGCTGCTCCCTCCGGTACGCCTGAAATTGTTTTTGCAGTGGGTGAGCCTTTTCCCGTACGGCGGCTTAGTTATAAGGTGAAAGGTGTGTTACGCAGAGGTTCCGGCAGGCGGTCACGCGGCCGGACTGCTACAAAGTCAGGACGTTATGTGCGCAGCACCATGCGTTGGGAAAGGCAGGATTTAGCGTTTGACGCTACCCTGCGCGCCGCTGCTCCCTACCAACAGAGCCGTGAACGTGATGGGGTTACCGTTGTTATAGAGCGGGGTGATCTGCGCGAAAAAGTGCGGGAAAAAAGGGTGGGCAACTTCCTTCTATTTGTTGTCGATGCCAGCGGTTCCATGGGGGCCCGGCAGCGGATGGTGGAGGCAAAAGGGGCCATCCTTTCCCTGCTTCTAGATGCCTACCAAAAGCGTGACAGGGTGGGCATGGTGGCCTTTCGTGGCGAACAGGCAGAAGTTATTCTGCCTCCCACCAACAGTGTGGAACGAGCGCAAAGACTGCTGGAGGATCTTCCCACCGGGGGCCGGACACCTCTTTCCGCCGGGCTGCTTAAATCACATGAAGTGGCCAAAACACATCTTTTTAAAGACCCGGATATCAGGCCGCTGTTGATTGTTATTTCCGACGGCAAGGCCAATGTCAGTATGGGAAAAGAGAGGCCGCTGGCAGAAGTTGCCCATGCTGCCGGGATTATCAGGGAGGAAGAACAGGTTAAAAGCCTGGTGGTTGATGTGGAAAACAGCGGCCTCCTTTCATTTGGGTTGGCCCAACAGCTTGCTGCAATGTTGGATGCAGAGTACTTCAAATTAGATGATCTGAAGGCGGATCGTCTTGTGGAGGCTGTTCACAGTGTTCTTGATGTGTAAAAGTGTTCTGGCAGTGGGGATTTTTGGGGCAGGTGCGCCAAAAGGGTTATTCTAGATTAATAGTGGAGAAAGGGTTGGTAACAGTGGAACAAACAATAGGGCAGGCTGTAAGGTATATTTACCCCTTTACCGCGCTGGTGGGACAGGATGACATGAAACTGGCTCTCATTCTTAACGCCATCAACCCCAAGCTGGCCGGGGTTTTGATTCGCGGGGAAAAAGGGACTGCCAAATCGACTGCGGTGCGTGCCTTGGCGGTGCTATTGCCGGACAACCAGGTTGTGAGCGGGTGTCCCTTTGGGTGTGACCCGGAAGATATTACTACCATGTGCAGTTCTTGCAGGGAACAGCTGCAAAAAGGCAAAAAACCGGATAAGGCGATCTGCAAGATGCGGGTTGTTGAACTGCCTGTTTCCGCCACCGAGGATCGTGTGGTAGGCACCCTTGACCTGGAAGAAGCCATTAAAAAAGGGGAAAAACGCTTTGAACCCGGGGTGTTGGCAGAGGCCAACCGGGGCATTCTTTACATGGATGAGGTCAACCTTTTGGATGATCATATCGTTGATGTTTTGTTGGACTCAGCGGCAATGGGTGTCAATACGGTGGAGCGCGAAGGTGTGTCCTTTACCCATCCGGCAAATTTCATGCTTGTGGGAACTATGAACCCTGAAGAAGGAGAGCTGCGGCCACAACTTTTAGATCGGTTTGGTTTGTGTGTACAAATTGAAGGGATCCTTGATCCTGTGCAACGGGTAGAGGTCATCCGCAGGCGGGTTGCTTTTGAAGAAGACCCTGCCGCTTTTTGTTCTGCATGGGAACCGGAACAAGAAAAACTGCGCCAACAGATATTGGCAGCAAAACAAACACTGCCTAAAGTACAGGTGCCCGAAGAAATGCTCTACCTGATTGCTGAAATAGCGGTGGAGATGGGTGTGGACGGCCACCGTGCCGATTTGATTATGATGAAGGCCGCAAAAACCAGGGCTGCATTACAGGGGCGTGAAAAAGTAAGTAAAGAAGATATTAATGATACTGCAGATTTGGCTCTTATGCACAGAATGAGGCGTAAACCCTTCCAGGATCTGACCCTGGATCAACAGAAACTAAAGGAAATTGTGGGGGGTCCCCTTGATTGAACTGGAAGGCCTTTGTAAAGACTACAATGGAGTTAAAGCCATTGACAGCCTGGATTTAAAAGTGGAGGCAGGGGAAATATTTGGTTTGTTGGGGCCCAACGGTGCAGGAAAAACAACTGCAATACGAATTTTGACAACATTGGCACGCCCAACAGCGGGAAAAGTATTTATTAACGGTAAAGAGGTGTCCCGCAACAAAGCAGGCATTAAAAGTGAAATCGGTGTTGTTTCACAAACAGAAAATTTGGACAGGCAGATGACGGCACGGGAAAACTTAGAGCTGCATGGCCGCCTCTTTAAGGTTCCCGCTTTAAAACGCCGTGCCCGGATTGAAAAACTGCTTGCTTTTGTAGATTTAACGGCACGCGCTCATACAGCTGTAGAATATTTTTCCGGGGGCATGAAAAGACGTCTGATGATTGCCCGTGCCCTGGTGCATGAACCCCGTCTCCTTTTCCTGGATGAACCAACGGTGGGCCTGGATCCCCAGGTGCGCCGCAAGATATGGGATCTGATCAGGAATTTAAACGGCCAGGGGATTACAGTTTTACTGACTACCCACTATATTGAGGAAGCAGAATTGCTTTGCCATCGTGTGGGGATTATGAACAAAGGCCAATTAATTGCCCTGGGGACACCCGCGGATTTGAAAGCCCGGGTAGGTGATACAGTTGTAGAGGTGCCTTATAACAGCGAAACAAAGTACCTAGTATTTGAAAACAGGGAAAAAGGATTGCAACACGCGGCAACATTAAAGGAAAATTTAGTAATTAGGGAAAGCAGTTTAGAGGATGTATTTGTGGAACTGACCGGTCATAAAGTGGGTGTTTAAAATGCTCCATGATACATATACGGTTTTTTGGCGGGAAATGGTCTTATTGCGCAAAAAGTTTAAGAGTTTTTTCGCGGGCAGCATGGTCAGCCCCCTGCTCTACCTGCTGTCTTTCGGATGGGGTTTGGGGAGAAACATCCAGCTTGACAGTACAAGCTATCTGGATTTTGTGGTGCCCGGTATTGTTGCCCTCAGCGCAATGAATGCCAGTTATAGCGGCACAGGCACTTCCCTGAACGTCAGCCGCCTTTATTATAAAACCCTGGAGGAATTTTTGGTGGCACCGATCAGTGTTGTTTCCTTGGTTTTAGGGAACGTTTTCAGCGGGTGCTTCCGGGGTCTTTTTTCAGCGGGGCTTATCATTATTTTTTCCTATTTTTTTGGGGCGAACCTCTGTCTTAGCGGGTGGTTTTTTGTGTCCTTGCTATTAACCTGTTTCTTGTTCGCCACCTTGGGCCTGGTGGCGGCAATGATTGTCAGCAGCCATGAAGGTATGTCCCGTTTTGGAACCTTTGTAATCCTGCCCATGACTTTTTTATGTGGGACTTTTTTCAAGGTGGAAAATTATCCGGGTATCATAGCGTGGTTCGTAAAAATGTTGCCGCTTACGCATTCTTCTATTTCCTTACGGGCTCTAGCCATGAATACAGAGTTTCCTTTAGTTTCCCTGCTGGTAATGACAGCCTATGCCCTGATTTTGTTTATCCTGGGTGTATGGGTAACTTACCGGGTGGAATAAGGCCGGTATTGCCCGGGCAACTAAATAACTATGCCGGGAGTTGATCGTGTTGAACGTTCCTACAACTGTAGAAAAGGCTGTCAGCAGCACAAAATTTGAAGAAATATACCAACATTCTGTAGCACGAAAATTAACTATAATCTTTGTGTTGTCGGTTTCGCTTGTTTTGACAGCACTGGTGGCTACAGCGATCGGTGTAGCCGGGATTACCGTGCATGATGTCGCCAGCGTAATTTTAGGAAAAATAATACCGGGCCTGCAACTGCCAACGGCCAGCGATCTGGCAGAAATAATAGTGATCGAATTCAGGCTTCCCCGGATTTTTTTGGCAATGCTGGCCGGGTTCAGTTTGGCAGGTGCCGGGGCTGTTAAACAAGGCGTTCTGCGCAACCCGTTGGTATCACCCTTTACCCTGGGAATCTCTGCCGGCGCATCTTTAGGGGCAGCCATAGCAATTGTATTGGGTAAAAGCGTTCTGGGAAGTTCCTACCTTGCAGCGGGAAAGTACCTGATTGTTTTCAATGCTTTTCTTTTTGGCATGATTACCATGTTATTGATTTATGGCATAGCAAAGGTAAAAGGTGCAGTCCCCGAAACCCTGATCCTGGCAGGGGTAGCGTTGGGCTATCTTTTTCAGGCAGGCGTTTCTGCGCTAAAATATTTTTCTGACAACGATGCCTTAAAAGATCTCGTCGTCTGGTTGATGGGCGGTTTCTGGGGGGCCAATTGGGATGCTGTTGTTATTCTTTTACCCATTGTTTCGCTCTGTTTAATCCTTTTGGGCCGCTTTACCTGGGATCTCAACGCCCTGGGAGCAGGTGAAGAAGTGGCTGTGAGCTTAGGTATCAATGTAGACAGGTTAAGGTTGATGACCCTGATCCTGGCAACCTTTATGGCTTCAAGCACTATTGCCTTTACGGGGATCATAGGTTTTATCGGGTTGGTTTCCCCGCATGTCTGCCGCTTCATTATCGGATCTGACAACAGGTTTTTGTTGCCTGCTTCTGCCCTGACAGGGGCCATTTTGCTTTTGCTTGCTGATACCCTGGCAAGGATTGTACTTGCACCTGTAGAACTGCCTGTAGGGATCCTGACGTCTTTAATCGGTGCTCCTTTCTTTCTTTACCTTTTGCTTAAAAAGAAGCGCCAGTATTGGTAAAAATATTCCCCAGTCTATTTTGGAAAATATGATTAATATGTACTGTAATAAAAAGTGCAGGGAATTCAGGCAAAATGAATTGAAATAAAGGGAGCGATTGCAAGTGATGCTGAAGGTGCGGGGGGTTTGTTTCCGTTATGGGAATATGGAGGCCTTAAGGGACGTTGAACTAGAGGCGAAATCGGGCGAGGTGTTGGCTGTAATCGGTGCAAACGGCTCGGGTAAAAGCACTTTGATTCGCTGCATCAACAAGATCCTGAAACCGTATACAGGAACGATTTATCTGAATGGGAGGAAAATTTGCAGTTTTAGTCCGAAAGAACGTGCTTGCATGATGGGTTATGTTCCCCAAGCAGTGAGGGATGTTTTTTCATATAACGTTATGGAAATGGTGATGATGGGGCGCAAACCGTATATAAACTACGGTGTCGGGAAAAAAGACCTTAAAATAGTAAGCTCGGTGTTGTCGCGTTTGGGGCTGATGCAATTCATGGAACGTTATTTGTACGAATTAAGCGGCGGTGAAAGGCAGAAAGTGTTAATTGCCCGGGCCCTGGCCCAGGAACCGGAGGTGTTGTGCCTGGATGAACCGACAAGTAACTTGGATGTCAGGCATCAATTAGAAGTCATGGAACTGGTCCGGGATATTGCAAAACAGCAGAAAAAATGTGTTTTAATAGTTATTCATGATCTGAACCTGGCGGCCCGTTTTGCAGATAAGATTTTAATGCTTAAAGAGGGCCGGGTCTATGCAGCAGGATTGCCGGGGGACGTTTTGATCCCCGAAAACATCAAGGCCGTTTACGGGGTTGATTCTATGATTGTTCATACCGAACTGGGTCCATATGTCCTCACTATAAAATCAAGCAAACCAGAGGAAATACCGGTGGTTGGTGAACTTCAGGGGGTGGCAGGATCATAAAAGGGAATGATTTTTTCAAGGCAGGAAACACCGATCAAATGGTCAGTTGCGGTTATTATAAACGGGATAAACGTATCAATCATTTAAAAAAAACTAGCAGGGGGCTTTAGAATGAGGTTGGCCAAATTTTTAATTCCGCCGTTAATTTTTATTCTGATAGGATGTATGTTGGCGGTTACAGGCTGTGGGAATCGTGGTACAGTAGTAGAACCTGAAGGTAAGCCGGAAAGTAAATATATTACTATTACAGATTGTACCGGCAGAAATATAGAGGTGCCACAACCCTTGGAAAGGGTTGTTGTTTTTAATAGTTGGGTAGCTGAAGCCTTTAGAATTTTAGACGTTCAAGATAAAGTAATTGGGGTTGACGAAGGCGTTCAAAAACATCCCTACCTTAATATGCAGGATAAAGACATCGCTGGGGGCACATCCCAGCCCAATCATGAAAGGATCGTTGAATTAAAACCACAGGTTGTTTTTTGTATTAGTGGTACAGGCAGTGCTAGGACCGGAAAGGAACTGGCCGATAAACTAGAACCTTTAGGGATTAAAACTGTGATCCTAGATTTTCATAAGCCCGACGAATACAATGATGATTTAAAAATACTTGCAACCATGTTTGGTGAAGAAAAAAAGGCCGGGGATTTTATTACGTGGAAAACTGCACAGGAAAAAAAGTTAGCGGATCGGTTAAAAGGTTTTAAACAGGAAGAGCGGAAAAAGGTCTTTCAAATTTGGGAAAGTGGAATACCCAAAAATGAATGGGGAACTTCCTCAAAAGGGGATAAAATCGGAGGTACAGGACCGGACCAGGAAATAAACCTGGCCGGGGGCATCAATATTGCAAAGGACCTGGCAGAAGCCTATCCCGTAGTAATCGGGGAATGGGTGCTCCAACAAAACCCGGATACTGTATTAATTTCAACAAGCAAGGTCCTTGGTTATACTACTGCAGACTATAATGACGCTTCTGAATTAAGGGATTTGGTATTGAAAAACAAGGTTTTTGCTAATCTAGATTTTGTAGAAAATGAGCAGGTATTTGTAATTCGTGGATATGGCAATAATCCTTATATTAATGCACAGTTTCTTGCAAAATGGTTGTATCCCGAACGTTTTGAAGATGTCGACCCCGCAGAGGCATTGCAAGAATACTTTGAAAGATGGTTGGGTGTACCATTTCAGGGCAAATGGGCCTATCCGCTTGTGTCTAATTAAGGAGCGCAGGCCCGGGAAGATCAGAAATAGGAGGACTTTTTTTATGACTAAAATCACCGCTATTTTATGGCAGAACCATGTTACAACGATGCGTGAGGCAGGGAAGCTGCTTAAAAACCGGTATGCTCTACAGGTCTATTCGGCCCGTTATTTGGACGAGGGCAAAGAGGATCTGGTTTCTGCAAGGGATGATCTGGCTGATTCAGATCTGATCCTTTTATACAGATCAGCGGGCGAAGCCGTTTGGGATGAACTGGAAATGGAAGTTAAACGGCTTGGCAAACCGGTGGTTTGTTTGGGGCACGATCCGATGCTTTGGTTGCTGTCCAGTGTGCCCCTGGAGATCGTTGATAAATGCAACACCTACGTGGTTTACGGTGGTGCCGATAATTTTGCTCAGATGTTAAACTGCCTGGTGGCAGAGGTACTGGGCTTACAGGTTGACTATGAGGAACCCTTCGCCCACCCTTGGGAGGGGATCTATCATCCCCGGGCACCCCATTATTTTGATAACCTGGAGGACTACTTAAATTGGTACAAACCCCGCAAGGCGCCGACTATTGGCCTTCTGCTGGCACGGGGTTATTGGGTAAACGACAATATAGCTGTGGAGAAACTTTTGATCGAACTTTTTGAGGCACAGGGCTATAATGTTATCCCTGCTTTTTGTTATTCTGTAAAAGATGCAGAGTTAGGTACCAGGGGTTCTGCCGGTGTAGTTCAGGATTTCTTTTTTGATCGCGAGGGCCGGCCTGTTATCAAGGCCATGGTTAAGCTAATTTCTTTCTTTCTAGAATCCAGTAGGGTCACAGGTGTTCATGAGGAAAATGTGGCTGCAGCGGGGGTCGATTTGCTGAAAAAGTTGGATGTTCCTGTTTTCCAGCCTGTTGTTTCCTATCATCGCACTATAGAGGAATGGACGGCAGATCCCCAGGGGTTAAGTAACGAAATTTCTTGGTCGATCTCTATGCCGGAGTTTGAAGGGGTTATTGAACCCCTTTATATCGGGGGTATAGGCGGGGAGAACGACCTGGAGTACAGGGATCCCCAGCCAGAACGCTGCCGGCACCTGGTAGACAGGGTGCACAGCTGGCTCCGTTTGGCTGAAAAACCGACTGCGGAACGCAGGGTAGCTTTTATTTTACACAACAACCCCTGTGCTTCAGTGGAAGCTACTGTAGGGGGTGGTGCCAACCTGGACACCCTGGAAAGTGTGGCCCGGGTTTTGCAGCAGATGCAACAAAAAGGCTACGCTGTGAATATTCCCGCAGACGGTAGGGAATTAATTGACAACATAATGGATCATAAGGCTGTTTCTGAATTCCGCTGGACCACCACAGACGAAATTGTCAGCAAAGGCGGGGCGTTGAAGTTGGTCCCGGTGGAAGAATATTGCGCCTGGTTTGATACCCTTTCTTCGCATGTCAGAAAACGGGTTACAGATGCCTGGGGTAAGCCTCCGGGGGAAGAACTGAACGGGGTGCCGGCTGCCATGGTCTACGCAGGAAAGATTCTGGTTACCGGCGTGCAATACGGCCAGGCGGTGATCTGTGTCCAGCCTAAACGCGGTTGTGCAGGCCCTAAGTGTGATGGCCGGGTCTGTAAAATATTGCATGACCCCGACATTCCCCCGCCACACCAGTATATGGCTACTTACCGCTATATCGAACATGACTTTAAAGCAGATGTGATCATACACGTGGGCACCCACGGCAACCTGGAATTTCTGCCGGGCAAGGGCGCCGGGCTTTCCCAAGATTGTTATCCTGATTTGGGGATAGGTGAAATACCGCACCTTTACATCTATAATGCTGACAACCCGCCGGAGGGAGTGATTGCCAAGAGAAGAAGCTATGCTGCGCTGGTAGACCATATGCAGACGGTGATGACTGAAAGCGGCCTTTATGCTGAACTGGCAGAATTGGACCGTTACCTGGAGGAGTACGAAAAAGCCAAAGTGGCAGATCCCACCCGGGCACACCTGCTGGAACACATGATAATTGAGGAAATCAAAAAGACAAATTTAGACAAACAGATCCCCGTAGCAGGAGGGCATGAAAATATAACTGAAATTATTGAAGAAGCCCACGGCATCCTTTCTTCTGTCCGCAACACCCGGATTCAAGACGGTATGCATGTTTTCGGCCAGCTGCCGGAGGGAGAACAAAGGGTATCTTTCATAAATTCCATACTGCGTTTTGACGCCGGCCAGGATGTTTCCCTACGCCGCAGCATTGCCGCCCTAATGGGCCTTGATCTGTCAGCCTTAATCACCAATCAGAACAGCATTTCCCTTCAATATGGAAAATCCCATGGTGCTCTTCTGGAAGAAATAGATTTGGCCGGTAAAGAATTTATTAAATACTTTCTCCAAGGGGAAAAAGTAAGCCCTGCCTTAGCCCATGAAGTTTTGGGTGATAGATTTTACCGTCCCCAGGCTCTGCCTTTACTCCATGAGGTTTTGCCCAGGGTGCTGGATCTGAATGAAAGGATAGAGGCTTCCCGGGAAATCGAAGCCCTTCTGAGTGGGTTCCAGGGCAGCTATATCCCGGCCGGTCCCTCCGGCCTGATTACCCGCGGCAGAGATGACGTTTTGCCCACGGGCCGTAATTTTTATTCTTTAGACCCCCACCGGGTACCCACCAAAGCTGCCTGGGAGGTAGGTAAACGCCTGGCAGATAAGGTACTGGCCAAGCACCTGACAGAAGAAAACAGGTATCCTGAAAATATCGCCCTTTACTGGATGTGCACGGATATTATGTGGGCGGACGGGGAGGGTTTAGGCCAAATGCTTTACCTGTTGGGTGTCAAGCCCAAATGGCTGCCCAATGGCAGGGTGGCAGGGGTTGAAGTCATTCCCCCGGAGGAATTGGGGCGGCCGCGCATTGACCTCACTATCAGGGTTTCCGGGATTACCAGGGATATGTTTTGTAACTGTGTGGAACTGTTGGATGAAGCGATCAGCACAGTAGCCGCACTGGACGAACCCGTGGAACAAAATTATGTGCGTAAACATACCCTTGCCCAGCTTGACGGCAAGCAAGACCAAGAGTCCTGGCGGGAGGCCACTTTGCGTATTTTTGCTGCCAAACCCGGCACCTATTCTTCAGGGGTAAAATTAGCGGTTTATGCTGCGGCCTGGAAAGAAGAAAAAGATTTAGCAGATGTTTTCCTCTTTTGGAACGGCTACGCTTACGGCAAAGATGTTTATGGCCGGGAAGCCTTTAAACAGCTGCAATCAAGTTTAAGCACTGTGGATGTCACCTACAACAAAGTAGTTACTGATGAAAGTGATCTTTTTAGCTGCTGTTGCTACTTCGGTACCCATGGAGGCCTGACTGCTGCAGCCAGGGCCGCCTCCGGCAAAGACGTCAGGGTTTACTACGGGGATACCAGGGAACCGGAACATGTAGAAGTAAGAACTTTGGCTGATGAAGTACGGCGTATAGTAAGAACAAAATTGCTCAACCCCAAGTGGATTGAAGGCCAGAAAAGGCACGGCTATAAAGGAGCGGGTGATATTTCTAAAAGGATAGGGCGCGTTTATGGTTGGGAGGCTACCACCCGGGAGGTGGATGACTGGATCTTTGATGATATCACCAGAACCTTTGTTTTAGACGAAGAAAACCGCAAATTTTTTGAGGAACATAACCCCTGGGCGATGGAGGAAATAGCCCGCCGTCTGTTAGAGGCCTACCAGCGCGGACTCTGGGATGCAGATCTGGAGGTGATCGATGGCCTAAAAGAATA
The DNA here is from genome assembly GCA_050942615.1 of Dethiobacteria bacterium. Taxonomy (GTDB): domain Bacteria; phylum Bacillota; class Dethiobacteria; order DTU022; family UBA8154; genus JAAZMI01. The sequence continues at coordinate 30,773 of JBMNNQ010000002.1, forward strand.
TTATCTGGATATTGAGGGTTGGATCGAAGAAAAAATGGGCGAAGTGCAGGGCGATTTCCAGGGAGGTGCTGTAGACATATTCACTCATGAAGAAGTGGCTGACTGGGGTGCCAAGATGCAGGAAATAAAAGAAAAATTAAAAAGTTAAGTGATGCTGCCCTGAGGGGTTCAAGCTATGATGTGTATAGGGAAAACGGGGGACTGAAAGGGGTGGATAATAAATTGAGATTTAAAAAACATATAGCTTTCACTCTACTATGTCTTTGGGGATGCTTTTTGCTGGCGGCCGGCTGTGGGGAGGGCGGTTCTCATCTAGAATCCGGAGGCAAACCTGGTAATGAATCTGTTACTATTACTGATTCTGCCGGCAGAAGTGTGGTTGTGCCCCAGCCTTTGGAAAGGGCGGTTGTTTTATATACCGGTATGGCGGAAGCGGTGAATATAATAAAGGCGCAGGATAAGGTTGTCGGTGTAGATATGAGTGTACAAACGCACCCCTACTTAGGTATGCAAAATAAAGTATCGGTGGGGGAAAGTACGCAGCCCAACTATGAAAGAATTGCTGAGCTCAGGCCGCAAGCAGTTGTTGTGCCGGCTAGTATCGGCCCCATCCCTGTTCAGGAAATAACCGAAAAACTGGAACCGGCAGGGATCAGGGTTGTGCTTTTGGATATTCACAAACCGGAAACAAGCGAAGATGCCCTAAAAATATTGGCCAAAATCTTTGCAAAAGAAAAAGAAGCGGCAGAATTTTTAAAATGGAAGGCTGCACAAATAGCAATATTAGACAAGGTAAACAGCTTGCAGGCAGAACAAAAAACAAGTGTTTTTACCACAACTACAACGAATTTTGAACTTGAAAAATGGAATACTTCAGGCACCGGTCTGGCTGCACACCAGACAATTGAATTGGCCGGCGGAATTAACGCGGCCCGGGAACTGCAAGGTTCGGTTTCCGTGAGTCCGGAATGGATTTTGGAACAAAACCCCGGCGCCCTGGTTTTTAATGACCGTGCAGACAACATTGTGGGTTTTACAGTGAAGGATTTTGAAAAGGCAGAACAATTTAAAGCAAAGGTAGAGGCTCATTCAATATTTAGCAATACAGCTGCTGCACAAGAAAGCCGGATCTGCATTATTGATAACAGTATTTTTAGCGGTGACAAATCCTTCCTGGGGGCGCTCTACTTGGCCAAGTGGCTGTACCCCGATCAGTTCCGGGACGTGGATCCCAACGCAGCTTTGCAAGAGTACTTTGAAAGATGGGTGGGCATAACTTTTCAGGGGCTATGGATCTATCCATCTACATCAGAATAGAAAAAGCTGAAACTGCCTTGGTTTCTGAAAACTGTTTAAGTATTTTTAGGAAAGGATAATTAATGATGTCAAGAAAAAATTTATTTTTCGTCTTGTTCTGCATGCTGTGTTGTTTAACAGCGTTAACGCCCGGTTGTGGCCAAAGTGAATCTCAAATAGGGCCGGGGGTTAAGCCCGTTGTGATTGTTGATTCGGCGGGCAGGAGCGTGGAACTGCCCCAGCCTTTGGAAAAGGTAGTTATTCTTAACACCGATGTGGCTGAAGCTATGCGTATTTTAAAGGTTCATCACAACGTTTTAGGTGTTAGCGATACCATTCAAAAGGATCCTTATCTTGGTTTGCAGGACAGGGATTTTATAGGGAAATGGAACACCCCCAACTATGAAAAAATCGTTGAATTAAAGCCACAGGTTGTTGTCTCTTATAGTGGAACACCCGGTCTGGAATTAGCAGAAAAATTAGAGCCAGCCGGGATAAAGGTGGTTTTTTTAGATTTATTTAAACCTGAAACATATAATGATGATCTTAAAACTTTGGGTAAAATGTTTGGGAAAGAAGAAGAAGCAAATTCATTTATCAAGTGGAAAGATGAAAAAATAGTGATGTTGGAACGGTTAAATGATTTAAAAACAGAACAAAAACCAAAGGTTTTTGGGATGTGGGCCAGTAACTTTCAAAAAGAACAGTGGAAGACCTTTGCTACAGGCACTTCCGTACACCAGGGTATCGAAATGGCGGGTGGAATTAATATAGCACGTAAAATGGAAAATTACCCTGAAGTTAGCCCGGAATGGATCTTGCAGCAAGACCCGCATGTAGTTATTATGGCCCTGGCCGAAAAAAACGACTTAGGCTATAAGGCGACAAATCTATCCAGCGCTGAAGGACTACAAGAAGACATTGTTAACCATAAGGTTTTTAACAAAACAACGGCTGCCAGAGAAAAACGGGTATATTTTGTTAGCACCAGCATGCTGGGCGGTGATAAAACATATCTGGGGGCGCTGTACCTGGCCAAATGGTTCTACCCGGACCGGTTTATGGATGTGGAGCCCGATCAGGTTTTGCAAGAATACTTTGAAACGTGGTTGGACGTACCTTTTCAGGGTAAATGGGCCTTTCCCCCGGTATTAGATTAGGATGGCATCCCTTTTGGGCACACTGGATCAAAATCAGGAAATATTTAAAAAAATATAATTTTAAAAACCCCCTTGCGCATTCTTGTGATATGTTGTAAAATAGGCCATAACAAATGAATATAAAAAAGCTTTGAAGGAGAAAAGTAGATTGGGGTACTTCCTGCAGAAAGGCGGGGGCCAAAGGCTGTGAGCCCCCCCGGAAGGAGCCAGTTGAAGTTCACTCCGGAGCTTCCGTTTGAAATCCCTGCAGGGAGAGTAGGGCGCTGACGGGTTCTCACCCGTTATCCCAGAGGAGGAATAAGACCTCCATGTCTGCTGTAATTAACGGCAGGTCAGGAATTTGTTCCTTAATGCCAAGAGGGCCGTGTGCCGATAGGCACCGGTCAAATAGGGTGGTACCGCGGAAGATAATTCGCCCCTTAAGGGGGCGATTTTTATTTTCAGGATTTAAGGCCTGGTGTTTGCTGCTTTCGTCCCTAATGAAAAATGCAGTAAACACTTTTTTATTTTTTAAAACAGCAACAGACATACGCCCGGAAAAGATATTAAAAAAACCTGTCCGGCGCTTACAGGAACAAAGTTTCAAATTAATAGGGAGGGGCATCTAAAAATGAATTTTGGCCGTTACGGTATTCTCAATGCCAAGAGGTACCCGCATAAAGAATTTCTTGTAGAGCAGAAGCCGTCTGAAAGGGAAAGAAGGTCGCTGACCTGGAAGGAATTCAACACCGCAACAAATAAAGTTGCCAATTACCTGCGGGATCACTTAGGGGTGCAAAAGGGTGACTTTGTACTTCACCTGCAGATGAACAGCTTGGAATGGGTGATCACCTTTCATGCTATTTTAAGAATCGGGGCGGTGGCGGTCCCCCTTAACTTCCGTTTTGCTGCCAATGATATTCAACATGCTGCTGCAGCATGCAATCCCAAGGCTTTTATTTTAGGCGAGGGCTTTTTACCCAAGGTGGAACCCATCAAAAACACACTGGAAAGTATCAGCGCATACATTTGTATCGGCGAGTGTGTTCCCGCCGGGATGGTTTCTTACCATGATATTATCAAAACCGGTAACCCTAAGGATGTGCTGGTTGATGTGCAAAAAGATGATCCGGCGGAACTGATGTTTACCTCTGGGACGACAGGCCCCCCCAAGCCGGTTTGCCATTCGCATGACACCCTTTACCAAATAGGTGTCGGGAATGCCCTGACTTATAGCGAAGGGCAGGACACAGTTTATTTAGCGCCCCACCCTTTTTACCACAGCGGCAGTTTCTTTTTGTCCTTTCCTTCTTATCTTGCGGGCGGCAAGATTGTTATGTTGCTGGAATTGAATGATCCGAGCTACTTATTGGCAACAATTTGCGATGAAAAGGTTAATAACGGCTGGGTGGCTGTTCCTATCATGTCTGATTCCATAAACGCCGTTAAAAAAGGCTTGATTGATCTCTCCCGGTACGACTTTTCACATGTTACCGGCAGCATTGTAATCGGTGCGCAGCCGGTTCCCTTTTCACTCTTTCAGGATATGAAAAGGCTTTTACCCTTTAAAACAGGTAATATTTATGGTATTACAGAAGGCGGCGGCGGCGGGCTGATCAACCTTTGTGATGAGGATATTTTAACAAAACCCGGCTCCATCGGTAAGCCCACCTTTAATACCGAGGCGCGGATTGTTGATGAAAACGGAAAGGATGTACCTGTCGGGGAGGTTGGGGAGTTAATTTTGTACGGTTCAAGAAATATGAAGGAATATTTTAGAAACCCCGCTATGACTGCGTCTGCCTTACAGGACGGTTGGCTTTATACCGGGGATCTGGCCAGGAAAGATGAAGATGGTTATTTCTATATTGTGGATCGGAAAAAGGATCTGATTATTCGCGGCGGTGAAAACATCTTTCCCGTGGAAATCGAAGACTGCCTGCGGCATCATGCCAAAATTAGGGATGTGGCGGTGATCGGTTATCCCCATCCCCGGCTGGTAGAAATAGCGATGGCCATCGTGCAGCTGCATCCGGGGGAAACAATGGAGGAAAAAGAGGTAGTTGAATTTTGTGCCCGGCATGGCTTGGCTAAATTTAAATGGCCCGAACGCGTTGTGTTTGATATTGTGTTGCGCAATGATACCGGTAAAATTAATAAACCCAAACTGCGGGAAAAATACCTAAGCCATGAAAAAGTTGCTGCCGTTAAATAATCCCCGGACAGGGCTGTTCTTTTTGCTTACAGCCTGTGTTTGTTCTATAATGTAATTATGGTTCAGGGGGGGGTGGAGAAAGCAGTTTTCAAACGCTGCATGGCTGTTATGGACGAATTATTTCTTAAAAAGCAAACGTGTTTGTTGTGTGCTGCAAAATTTAAAAGCAGCAGGGTTAAAAGAAGTAAACAGCACCTGTTAAAAAGGGATTCCGACTTTTGTGTACACTATAAGGGTAAAAACCCCGATTTTTATAACGTTTTTGTCTGCCCGCAGTGCGGTTACGGTTTTTCTGAAAACTTTAAAATTCCTGCAGTGGAGAAAATAAAGATAATTAAAACAGAGATTAAACCCCCGGCAGATGATTTATGCGGTTTGCGTACGGTGGAGCAGGCTATTCAGGCCTACCAGACTGCATTAAAGTGTGCTCTGCTGGGGGAAGAAAGGGAAACCATTATCGCAGGCATATATCTTCACCTGGCCTGGTTTAACAGGTTTATAAAAAATGAAGACGCCGAAGTTGAAAATTTAGAAAAAGCAATGCACTATTATGAAAAAGCAATCACCACAGACCGGAAATTGGAAAACCCGGCCACTGTTTTTTATTTAATTGGTGAAATAAGCAGTAGAACCGGTGATGATAAAAGGGCAGTGAAATTTTTTGCCCGTATCGTTAATGATAAAAAAATAAAAAACCCCAATATTATCAGAATGGCCCGGGAAAGGTGGCAGGAAATTCGTGCTGCCCGGTGAAAGGATAATTTTAGTTTTCTTTGAGTGGCATTTTAATATGGGGAGGGTGATTGAAAACCTGTTATTAAAGGGTTGTCCCCTGCAATTTCCATGAACCTTAGTAGGGGGGCATCTTAAAAACTGTTTCCGCAGGAAGTGAATATGCTATTAACTGGTGTCCAAGGCCTTCCCTTTGCTTGTGGGGAAGGCCTTTATTTATCAATTTCCAACTTATAATTTCTAACTTTTTTAATGACGGCTGTATGTGAAATGCCCAGGTGTCTGGAGGCTTTCCGAAATGAACCGTATTTTCTGATTGCGTTTTCCAAAATGATTTTTTCCAGTTCTTCGCGGGCTTTCTTGAGATTCATGTTTGCATAATTGAAATTAAACGCAGTGTTTACCCCGGTGTCATGGCTTTCGGACGGTTCAACCTCACCCGTAACTGCATTGCTTTTAGCTGCTTCAACCTCAGCAATTATATTGCCGGGCAGGTCTGATTTTTGCAGCGTATCCCCGTCACAAACGATCACCATTCTTTCCACCACATTTTTTAATTCCCTGACGTTTCCCGGCCAACTGTACCTTGTTAGCAGGTTGACTGTTACCGGGGAAAAGGTTTTTTGCAGCCGGTATTTTTTGTTATATTTACCCAAATAGAACGACAGTAATAGCGGGATGTCCCCCGTTCTTGCCCTTAATGGGGGGACTACAACCGGCAAAACATGCAGGCGGTAAAACAAATCTGCCCGGAATTCCCCCTTTTTGGTTTTATTTTTCAGATCATGGTTGGTGGCGGCAATGATGCGTGTATCGATACCGACAGGATTTACACCGCCTAACCGCAACACTTTTGTGTCCTCCAGAATACGCAACAGCTTTGCCTGCATAGCAAGGGGTAGATCCCCAATTTCATCTAGAAACAGCGTGCCCTGGTCAGCTATTTCAAATGCTCCCGGTTTGCCCTGTTTATTTGCCCCTGTAAACGCCCCGGCTTCATAGCCGAAAAGTTCAGATTCCAACAATTGTTCCGGGATGGCACTGCAGTTAATTTTTATTAATTTTCCCTGTCTTAAACTCCATTTATGAATTTTTTCTACAATTATTTCTTTTCCTACCCCGGATTCGCCTAAAATAAGAATATTGGATTGGGTGGCGGCCACCTTTTTAACAAGCTCTAAAAGCTCCAGCATTGCGGTGTCACCGGTTAGAAACAGTTTTTCTTTTTTTAACTTTTTGCCCCCTGAACTGCCTCCGGTAACATTGGTTTTAAAGAGGTTGGGCAACCAAAAGGCGTCTTTCAGTTCCAGCTGCACTTTAATGAAAGCGGTAATATCCTTGACAGTGCTGGCCACCGTCAAGACCTCGCCATTTTTATTGATTACCGGCACGGCGTTGATGGCCAGCTCTTTCCCTGTACAAATTTTTTGAAAGTCGGTCACAATTTGTTTTTTATTTAGGGAAGTAAGGGCAATGGAGTTGCATTTGATGAGACCCTGTTTAAAAAGGGTGTCCATGTCTTTTTTTAAAAAGTCCCCGGCGGTCAGTCCCGTATCGCGCAGCAGTGAGCTGTTAACCTTGCAGACTGTTCCCTCCTTGTCCAGGAATAATATCCCGTGGTTGATAGCATCTACAACAGCATCAACCCCCACCTCTTTTTTGATGGTTTTGGCAATTTCAGTAGTTATTCTTTCAATAGCTGTGATTTCTTTAAATATGGAAAGGGCCCCCAATACCTTCCCGTCTTCACAAACGGGTATTCTATTTACAAGAAATATTTTGTTGTTGAAAATAAACTTTTCCAGCAGTTGAGGCTGTCCTGTCTGTAAAACCCTTGTTAAGCCGTTATCGTTAAAAACATTTTTCCATGACTTACCGCTTAAATTTTGTTTTATTTCCAACAAAGTCAAGAAGGTTTTATTGCAGAAAACAATTTTTTGCCGTTTATCAACGGCAAGAATACCGTACTTAAATAAATCTAATAACTGTCTAAATGGCAAGTGTGTCTCGCCCCCCTTTTTTAAGGGTGGAAACTTTAGTAACCGTTGTAAGTTTCCAAAGTTTATACTTCTTTAATTTTAACATAATTTATTATTATTGTAAATATTCTCAAAAGAGCAGTCTAACCTTTACTTAAGTAACCTTTTTCTCTTTGGGTGCCAACGTTTTGGAAACCAATAGTTCCAGGTAAATTCTATTTGGAAACAATTGGTGCCAATAAACCGATCCCGGCCACTGTTTTGTTTCAGAATCCCCGCTAAGATCCAGGAAACCTTGAAGGTTTAAATAATAAAGACTTTTACTGACAAATGTAAATATTTATTTGCAGGGTTTTTAGCGGTTAACAGCCTATTTTTAAGCTTTTGTATGCTTTAAGGTTGTTTGTAACAACAAAGCTAATGGTTGGTGGCATAAAAGTTGCATTAAGAATAATTAGAACATAAAAAATATTGGAAATAAGGGGAGGTTTAAAAATGTTAAAGTTGAAAACAGTCACAAGTTATGAGGATGTGCAGGACTGTACAGTGGGGGAAGTGCTGGAACGGGGAGCCCTGTTATGTCCGGATAAAGAAGCACTCGTGTTTGGCGCGAAAAGAATAAATTATTACGACCTGAACGTTCTGGTAGACAGCTTTGCGGCAGCGATTTCTGAACTGGGTTTTAAAAAAGGTGACAGGATTGCGATTGACCTTCCCAATTCACCGGAACTGGTTATTTCTTTTTTTGCCGCTGCAAAGTTGGGATTAATCGCAACTTGGCTAAATCCTTTGTATAGGGAAGCAGAGCTAAAGTTTATATTGGGAAATTCCAAGTCAAAAGGGATTATTTTGAAGTCGGGATTTCAGGAACATGATTATGCAGGTTCGGTTTTAAAAATGAAAAATGATCTTCCTGCATTACAATTTATTATTGATGTATCTGCAAGGCAGGATACCATAATGTTTGATGATTTGTTGAAAAAAGGTGCTCCCAAAAAGTATGTTAAGCCGGAAATTGATCCCCGGGAGGATTATGTGATGCTTATTTATACCTCCGGTTCCACGGGTATACCCAAGGGGGCTCCGCATACACATTGGCAGGTAATTCGCCAGGGTTTTAACTACCAGCAATCCTTGGCTACAACTGCCGATGATATTTTTATTTCTTTTTTACCTCTATACCACCTTTTCGGCTTTGGCGCTTTGTTCATGAGTGTTTTATCCACGCAGGGAACGCTGGTCTTAATGGAAACGTATGACCGGGAGGAGGCTTTCCGTTTAATTGAAAGAGAAAAATGCACTGTTCACCACGCCGCGCCAACCCATTATATATTAAAGCTAAAGGATGACCTTTATAAAAATTATGATCTTTCTTCGCTACGGATCGGCTACACTTCCGGTTATGTGCCCCCGATGGAGCTGATGGTGGAAATAGAAGAAAAATTAGGCGTTGAGGTTTCTAACTTCTGGGGTTCTTCGGAGGCAGGGGGGGCACTGATTTTTGATCATAGTGACCCCTCCCGGGAAAAACGTTTTAAAACAGTAGGCAAACCAATTGAAATCATGGATATTAAAATAGTGGACCCTGAAACCCGGGCAGAAAAAGCGGTGGGCGAAGAAGGGGAACTAATGTGCCGTGGTCCGAACGTAATCAAGGGTTATTGGGAAAATCAGGCCGAAACAGAGGCGCATTTTGATGCCGACGGTTGGTTTGCTACCGGTGACCTAGCGTTTATTGATGAGGGCGGTTATGTAACCATTACCGGCAGAACTAAAGATCAAATAAACCGGGGTGGGCTGAAGGTAACACCTTTTGAGCTGGAAAAAGAAATCAGCAAACACCCCAACGTGCATGAAGTTGCGATTGTGGCTACCCCCAACCCGGTATTGGGAGAAAATATATGTGCCTGCGTTGTCCCGGCGCCAGGAAAGTCAGTTACCCTGGCGGAGATCCGTGACTTTTTAGATGGTAAGATAGCCAAAAATAAATTGCCCGACGAGTTAAGCGTTTTTGACAGTTTCCCCCGGCTTGTCGGTGGGGTAAAGCTGAATAAGTTTGGCGCAGGAGGTATTAAAGAACTGGCCATTAATGATCAAAACAAGCAAAGTGTAAGGTAAAAATAACAAGCCTGCCCAAAGGTCAACGCCGGCAGTATGCTGCAAGGAAGGAAGGTCTCTAGGCATGCCGGGCAACCCTCCCTATTTAAGGAAAAGGGGCTCCGGGGTTGTTAACAGGGCAACCGTTATCGGCGGCGATCCAGCTTTCCGGTGAGGAATTATTTCCCCCGGGGAATTATGCCGGTGAAAGATCTGATTCAGGCAGGGTTTGAAGGAAGGCGGGGGGAAAGAATCATGCCCCCGCCTTTTAGTTGTTTATTTCCGCAATAATGTTTTAACAGGATCGTAACCTTATAAGGGTCTATTAAGGCTTCTGTGCCAGTTTTATCTTCAGGATTTTACCAATGGCACTTTTAAGGCAGCTCTTCGTATTTTTACCAACAATTGCACCTGAAAACATTTCTGCCCGATCGGCAGTACAGCTTTGGTGTGCATTTATGGATCTGTGGTCAAAAACAGTGGGGCATGTTTGCTGCTGCGGTGGAAATAATAAAAAAACGGCCCATCCGGATAGCCACTGGCAGCCAAACATGAAAAGAGGAAAACTTTGACTATGAACGTTGAAAAAATAATTGATTTCCTGGAAACAGATAAAATGAGCATGTCTTTTTCCCCCAGGGGGTTGAAATTTTTATCCCTAAAGGCTAATCAGGGTGACATGTGTATGGACTTGGGATCTTTTAACAAGGAACAGGCAGCAGGACGGCCTGTGGATCCCCTGGTAAAAAAGGTTCTGGAAGAAACCCTGCACTTTATTGAAACCGGCAAACAGGAGATGCCCTTGGACTTTACGGCTTTTACGAATTTTCAGCAAAACGTTTTTGCGGCAGTCAGCAAGGTGGAGCCTGGAACAGTTGTCACCTATAAAGGTATTGCTGAAGTCCTCGGCAAACCGGGGGCCGCCCAGGCAGTGGGCAGCGCAGTTGCCAAAAACCCCGTTTCTTATTTTTTACCCACACACCGGGTTATTCCCCAAAGGGGCATCGGCATCTGCAGGACCGGGGCCGGTCATTTAAGGGAAAAGTTTTTAGCCCATGAAGGACATGATCTTGCCAAGTTGAAAGGGAATTATGTCTGCACCAGAAAAAAATGCTGCATGGAATGATTTTACAGGGGATGCCAACAACCCCCCCCATATTATTTCTCCCTATTCCTCCACAACTGTGCAGGGAATAAGGTACAGGCTTTTTTTTACAGGGGAAATATAGCTGTCGACGGCAAACCTTATATATACAGGGCCGGGGGTTCCCGGTTAAAAAGGCAAGGGTATTAAAATACCCGGCCTGGGGGCCCGCTGTAAAAGTAACAGCATTGGTTACAGTACTGTATTTAGATTGGGCCTGGCAATAATGTTTTTGTGATTATTCCACAGCTTTGATGTTGCTTATTTTTATCTTCTTTTCGCCGGTTGTTGCCGCCAGCAGCAGTGCTTTTTCACCTGCTATAAACCCCTTAACCACGCCGCTGATTTGATGGGTTTTATTGCCGCAAAATATTTTGATTATAATTTGTTTCCCATTTTGGCGGGATTGCTGTACCAAACGTTCCCACAGTTCAAACTGTTGGTCATCAATACAGGGCGGGTTATGTTTTTCTTCAGCCTCTTTTTTGTGTTTAGCCAACGCTTTCCTATGTTCGGGCAACATCAGGGAACTGCAGAAAAACTGGTTGTAAAGTTTAAAACTCATCTTGTGGCCTCCCCGGTACAGGAACCTTTGTTTGGTACTATAGCATAATTTAAAGGATCTTACAAGAACACCGGTTTGCCATGAAATATATCCCAAAAATTAAAACCCAGGCCGGGGCTGCGCCCCGGCTATTTGGATTAAGGTCCCGAAAAAGGCCCTGCTGGGCGGGAGCAATAGCTGTTTCAGTCTTTTGACCAGGAAAATTTCTGAAGTCCCCATAGCGAAATGGGGCTTGTTTTTTGTTGGCCTGTTCATAATTGAGTATAATTTCTAATGGATTTCTGGGTGTATCAAGAATTATGCCTCAATTTTTAACTTATATCTAGAGTGTCAGATGTATATGATAGGAGGCCGTTCCAGGGCGCCCCTCGGGTGCCGGTGCAGGTCCGGGCAGAAGACTAGACTAGGGCAGACCCCAGATAACGATGCCGGCCAGACCGGCCAGGGCTATAAGCAGCAGGGGATGCAATTTGAATTTTAGCAGCGCAATAAAAACGGCCAACATGATCAGGCCTTCTGTAATGTTTAAAAAAGCAGCGGGCTTGAATTGTAAGGCCTGCAGGGTAACGGGTTTTTCCCTGACCAGGGCTATTTCTGCTATAAAAACTGCTGCAGCAATAATCAAGCCGGTTACTGCCGGCCGGACACCATAAAAAACCATGGTAATTACCGGCTGGTCCCTAAACTTGAAAAAATAGCCTGCAATGATTAGTACCAGTACTATGGGGGGCAGGGACACCCCTGCCGTTGCGACGATGCTGCCTGCGAAGCCGGCTGTTCGATAACCGATGTAAGTTGCAGCGTTTACTGCAATCGGCCCCGGGGTCATTTCGGCAATAGCAATAATATCGACAAGTTCGGTAGCGTGCAGCCAACCCCGGGCTGCTACCTCGCTCTGGATTAACGGGAGCATGGCGTAGCCGCCGCCAAAGCTGAAAAGACCCACCTTCACAAAGGATAAAAACAATTTAAGGTAAACCATTGTTTTTATCCTTTGTTTTTGTAATTTCATTAACTTTCTGCGGCCAAAATTTATATACTGCCAAGCCATAAAGGGCACCGCTGAGGATAACCAGGATGGCATGGATTTGAAGGACAACAATAAGCAGCACGGCTGCAGCAGTAGCTACCCAACTTACCAGATCCTTGAGGGAGGCTTTGCCTACCCTGATGGCTGCAACTGCAATTAAAGCGGCCACTGCCGGCCTGATGCCTCTGAATGCCGCTTCGATGATTTGATGCCCGCCATATTTGCCGAAAAAAGCAGCAATGATCACAATAATAATGAAGGAGGGCAGGATTATCCCCAGGGAAGCGGCCCAAGCCCCTTTTCTTCCTTCCGTTTTAATGCCGATGAAGGTAGCAGTATTGATGGCGATGGCGCCGGGAACAGATTGCACCACGGCAAGCATATCCACAAATTCTTCTTTATTGATCCACTTTTTATGATCTGTAATTTCCCTTTCAATTAGCGGGAGCATGGCATAGCCGCCACCGAAGGTAAAAAGGCCGATCTTGAAAAAAAAGAAAAACAGCTCTGCAAGACGGTTGAATGCAAGCTGATTGAAATTTTTGGTATTCATTCCTGAACACCCCGTTAAATTCATTTATTGCCTGCCTGGATGAATTTATTTTGTAGAATTGCTTTAAATAATACAATTCCTTTGGGTAACAGGTGTTTCAGCGTTGTTTTTTGAATTTCTCAAGCTCCTCCTGCAGAGTCTGAATTTGATCAAGCAGCTGCAAAATAACCCCTGTTCCTGCCAGGTTTATGCCCAGCATGCGCTGTAACCGGAGTGCTTTAAAAATGCGCCGTACCTGGTCGACACGAATCATGTTTTCGCGTATTTCGATGACGCCCAGTTCATCCATTTCTGCCAGGATTTTAGGGGATAAACCAACCGCTTCAATTTCTATCCAGGCATATTCCTCGCATAATTCGGGTTCAAAGCAATAAAGCTGTAGGTGTACTTTTTTCATAAAAATCAACCCTTGGCATGTAGTTTGGCGAGCTGCCGGTAAAGCTCCTTCTCTTCTGCACCTATCTGTGCAGGCAAGTCGATGGCTGCCCTATAAATAATGTCACCGCGTCCCCCGCCTTTTTGGGCGAGGCCTTTCCGGGCCAGCCGCAGCTTTTTGCCCCTGCGGGTTTGGGGGGGAACAATCAGGCGGACCGTGCCATCCAGGGTAGGGACTTCTATTTTATCCCCCAGCGCGGCTTGCCAGGGGGAGAGGATCAGATCTGCCTCCAGGTTGTCGCCCTGCAGGGTAAAGACAGGGTGGGGGATCAACTTGATTTTCAGGTAAAGATCGCCCGGGGTTCCGGCTGCAGAGGAGCCTCCCTGTCCCTTCAGGCGAATTCTACTACCCGGGCGGACGTCGGGTGGCACTTTTATTTTTAAATTTTTGATTTCCGGAATCTGCCCGCTGCCGGCACATTGGGGGCAAAAGCTGTTACCTGCAATTCCGGTCCCCCCGCAGTTGGGACAAAAATCCTGGGCGGTGAGCTGGATGGTTTTTTCACTGTGCCGGTAGATCTCCTCCAGGGAAACCTCCAGTTCTGCTTCGGCGTCCATTCCCCGGCGGGGTTCCCATTGCGGCTGCCACCTTGTGCCGGCACCATGAAAAGCATCCCGGGGCCGGGAAGGTCCTTCCTGTCCCAAGCCTTCGAAAATAGCTGAGAAAAAATCGCTGAAGCCGGCATCGCCCGCACCACCGGTGGAACTGTAAAATCGGAAACCGCCGCGATCGGCGCCCTGTTGCCGTGCAAAATCCTGGTAGTTAAATGCATCACCTTGTTGCCAGTTGGCACCCAAACGATCGTACTTGGATTTTTTTTCAGAATCCCCTAAAACCTCGTACGCCTCATTTATTTTTTTAATTTTCTTTTCTGCCTTTTCCTTATCTTTTTTGTCTGCATGCAGATCCGGATGGTGTTTTCTGGCCAACCTGCGGTATGCTTTTTTTATATCCTGTTGTGAAGCGTCCCGGGGAACACCCAAGGTTTCATAGTAATCCTGAAATTCGATCGCCATTTTCCATGTTCACCACTTTCAGAAACAGTTGCCTGTCTTCCTTGTTCCCTATTTCATATTCTATCGGAATTCTAGCCGGAATGGCAAGTCCTTTTAGGATCCCCCCGCGGCAGCCTGTTTTGATTTTTCCAGGGAATAGTTGACTGTTACTTCCTCATCGGGGAAAGGAACTATGACCGGGATGCCCATAATTTCTACAATGTGCACATGCATTTCGTAGACTGCCTCTATGTTTTCAGGGGTCATGACCTCCAACCCGCCATAGGAATAGACGAAAGAGTCCTTGAGGAATAAGAAACGGTCACAGTAGCGGATGGCTAGGTTGAGGTCGTGAATAACGATCGCCACAGAGATATTGTGTTCCCGGGCAATTAACTTTACGGTGCGCAGCACTTCATGCTGGTTGCGTGGGTCAAGGTTGCTGGTGGGTTCGTCAAGCAGTAACAGCTTTGGTTCCTGGGCCAGCGCCCGGGCAAGCATCACCTTTTGTATTTCCCCGCCGGAAAGCTTGGCTACATTGCGCAGGGCAAAGTCTTCCAGCTGCATTTTTTGGATGATCTCGCGCACAATTTGCCGGTCTTCTGCCGTGGCATCCCATTTAATATACGGTTTGCGGCCTAAAAGGATGGCATCAAAAACGGTCATGTGCAATGACTTATTATCTTGTGCGACATAAGAAATGTTTTGGGCCATCACGTTTCTGGACATATTATACACGTTTTGCCCGTCAACCAGGACGACACCTTTCTGGGCGGGGCAGATGCGGTTGATACATTTAATCAACGTGCTTTTGCCCGCCCCATTGTTGCCCAGGATGGCAATGCATTGGCTTTTTTGGATATCAAAGCTGACATCCTCCAGTACATTGCTTGTACCCTGGTTATAGGTGAAAGTAAGTTCATCAATTTTAACCATTACCCTGCAACCCCCTGAATAGTAGGTAAAGAAACATTGGTGCACCCAAAAAAGAAGTGATGGCCCCGATGGGCAGTATAACCGGTGCAATAGCCAACCGGGCGAAGGTATCGGCCAGGATGAGCAGCAGCGCCCCGGCTGATGCCGAACACGGAATTAGATAGCGGTAATCGTTGCCGATAAAACGGCGCATGATGTGAGGGGCTATCAACCCCACAAAACTGATAATGCCCACAAAGGATACGGCTACTGCTGCAGTCAGGGAACAGATGCCCATACTGATGATCATCACCGTTCTGGTGTTTACGCCCAGGCTTTTTGCTGTGTCCGCGCCGCTCTGCATGGCATTATAGTTCCAGCGGTTCAGTAGGAAATAGAGCAATGACAGCAAAAAGATCAAAGCTAAAATCAAAAGTTCTTTCCAACCCGCCGATCCCAAGTTGCCAAAAGTCCAGAACACGACAGAGCTGATTTTTGTTTCGTCTGCAAAGTATTGCAGCAGAGCGCTGCTGCCGGCGAATAAAGAACTTAAGGCCACGCCGGCCAGGATAAGGCCGGCAGGCCCCAAATCCTTTTTGAACTGGGAGAGCACAATCACCACAACTGTGGAAAGGGAACCGCAGATAAAGGCACACAAAGTTACAATATAAGGGTTGTTAATGGCCACTGCAGTGGCGGCAGAGGAAGATTGGACAACTCCGCCGCCAAAGACAATAATGCCCAGCGCCGCCCCGAAGGCAGCGCCCTGGGAGACGCCGAGCGTTGAAGCCGATGCCAGCGGGTTTTGCAATACGCACTGCATAACAGCACCCGAAACGGCTAAGGCGGCGCCCACCAGGATGGCTGCTGTCACCCGTGGCAGCCTGATGTTCATGATCACCGTCTGTGACTGTAGTTCTCCCCGGCCCATAATCGTTTTGGCTATTTCAGCAAGGGGGATCTTCAGGGAACCGGAACTGACTGCAAAAAGTGCAATGACAATAGTGACCAGCACAGAGATCATAAAGATCTGTTTCTTACGTTTAATAAAGTCCTGGTATAGTTCCAGTTGTGGGACATGGTTGTTTGCCATTAATTTTCACCGATGGTTACAGCACTGTAGCTTGCGCCAAAATTTTCAAGTTTGCTAAGATAATCATCATCGCCAAGGAAAAATGCAAAGATTCCATTGGCCTTGTCTGCAAAAACTATATCCTTGAACTGCTCCGGGAAAATTATGCTTCCAATATAATAACTGTTTACCAGGGGAATTTCAACGTTTGAATAGTAGGATGTGGCATTGGGATACTGATAGAGTTTTCCGTTTTGAAACGCCTGCAGGTGAGCGTAAAAATCCGGGTTTTTCTTAAGATCTTCCTCAACAAGTGCCAAACCTGTATAGTCGAAAAAAATATATTCGGGGTTCCAGCCGATGATCTGCTCCTTGTCAACCAGCACACCATCAATTAAATCAGTAGAATCTTTGGTAACATCATTGGCATGCAGTATTTTGAAGATCTCATAGTTGGCATAAACGCCCTCGATGCCGTGGGAGCCTTTGAAGGTTGCCGCCGCCCCCAATACAGTGGGTTTATCCTCGTCGGGCACGTCTGCCGTTCTTGTTCTAAGATCCTGCAGGCAGTCGTTGATGAAGGTAATGACCTCTTCAGCCTTTTCTGGAACACCACAAACATCAGCCAGCAGGCGCAGGGCCTGTTCGTAATCCTCCCCAAACAGGGTTCCCAAGGGTACGGAAACCACCGGGATGCCGGTTTTGGTTTGAATTTCATCCGCCAAGTCCGGGGCATAGGAGCATAAAATCACATCGGGGTTAACTCTAATGATTTCTTCAGGGTAATAATCGGTTGCTCCGGCTGCATCAGTGCCAACAACGGGCAGATCTGCCCACAGGTCTTTGTTGGCATAGGCATAGGCTGTTACGGGGGTGATATTTTCAGCATCCATCCCGCCGATGCCCACAGCTTTGCCAGCCAGTCCTAAATACGTAATCATACGCGGTGTATTGGCCAGAGGAACAAAACTTTCCACTTTTGCGGGTATTTCCACCTCACGCCCAACCAAATCGGTTATTGTGCGGGTGGTTGCTTCCGCAGCCCCCCCGGGGTCGGTACCTGAAGGTTCACCAGAGGGGCTATCCCCACAGCCGGCAACCAGGCTAGAAGTGAGAACAACGACTAAAATGAACAAAGCAATTTTTTTCATCAGTTTAAGTCCTTTCTGTATGTTATTCGCCAGGTATTAATCAACAGGTATTAATAAACAAGTTTTTTTAACTATTTTTTTGTTTGTTTTTGTCGAAACTATATTAACTGGTTTGTCGGACTGCCCCTAGGTTTTGTTGGCAACCCTGTTTCAGCACATAGGCGTTCACCAGCCTTCATTATAACGGCACTGGGCACCAGTGCTGTGTTATTAATTCGGTATAAGTGTTACCTGACAAGCAAAAAAAATGTAGCAAACACACGCCTTACTGTATTTTCTGCCGATCCGTTATTATGTTGTTGGTATACAGCTAAACTTTTTCATCCAGCATTTTTACATATTATTCTACAAAACCTTTAACCAGCCTTGTTAACTTGTTATTCTATATGTACTATTATTTATCCTGCTGTGTTACAGGTGTTTTTAAAAATACTTTGATCGGCAAGCGGGGGATTTTTAAGGTAGAGAAAAACAACTGTAATATGGTAAGATTTAATGGAAAGAAACGGGTGTTTATAAGGAGGGTTATAAAATGTGTGGCCGTTTTTCTTTTTCAGATCTACGGGGTCTGGTTATGTACTTTAAAATAAACCTACCCCCTGGGATCAAGCCCCGCTATAACATTGCCCCCACTCAGGATATTTTGGCCCTTGTTTACAATAAAGAGTTGCAGGCTGTATATTTCAGGTGGGGGCTGCTCCCCTCTTGGTCCAAAAATATTGGCCCGGGCCTGATTAACGCCCGGGCAGAAACGGTTGCGCAAAAACCCAGCTTTCGGCAGAGCCTGCGCAACAGAAGATGTCTCGTTCCTGCAGATGGTTTTTATGAATGGAAAAAAGAAGGAAAGAAGAAAAAGCCCTATCGAATTACACTGCAAGGCGGGGGTGTGTTTTTCTTCGCGGGGCTCTGGGATGCCTGGAAATCACCCCAGGAAGGAACTATTAATTCCTGTACGATCATCACTACCGCAGCAAATGGTCTGTTAAAGCCTGTTCACAACCGTATGCCGGTAATTTTGTCAAAAGAAGCGGCAACAACCTGGCTTCACCGGGACACAGATCTTTTCACACTGAAAAGCCTGTTAACCCCCTGCCCCTCAGAACTACTGACTGCCTTTGAAATTTCAACCCTGATCAACAACCCCCGGGACGATAACCCTGATGTATTGCAGCCCCTGGAAAAGGATGACTAAAAACAGGGCAGCGGCCTGTGTCCATGATCTTAAACGCAGGTTGGGGCCGCAAAAAAAGGAGAAATATTCTTGCTGAAACAATTGATTAAATGTTATGAAAAAGGAAATGGGTAGTTAGTAAGGGACAATAGGTGTTGAAGTGATGCTGAAGTGATTATTTTTCTGGTGAAAAAGGGGGACAGGTCGTGGCTTTAAAGGTTTTTCATACAGGTGATTTGCACTTGGGGATGCTTTACATGAGCAGGGGGTATCCTGAGGAAATCAGGCGGGAATTGGTAGAGGCACGCTTTCGGACACTGGAAAAAATGGTGGAAAAGGCCAACGCGGAAGAATGTCAGTTGTTTGTGGTGACAGGTGATCTTTTCGAGCGATTGAATATAAAGGAAGAACAAATTTTGCGGGCTGCCCGGGCACTTTCCAGTTTTAGCGGGGTTTGTGGTGTGTTGCCGGGGAACCATGACTATTATATCCCCGGTGGTTTGCTTTGGGAAAAGTTCTGTGAATATGCAGGGGATAATATAGTTACGCTGTTTGAGTGCAGGCCTTATAATCTAAAGGACTTTGGCCTGGATGCAACCCTTTACCCTGCTCCCTGCTGGGCCAAACATTCATCGGTAAACGGTATTAAATGGATTTTTGAATTGGCTGAAAAACCGGAAACCCGCTGGCATCTGGGCCTGGCCCACGGTACAGTCGAGGGTTATTCCCCGGATTTTGATCAGCATTATTATCCTATGCAAGAGGAAGAAATTGTTGCTACGGGGCTGGACTTTTGGTTTTTGGGCCATACCCATGTGCGTCTGCCGGCCAGGGATGAATTTTTAAACGGTTATTTTGCTTACTGCGGGACTCCAGAACCGGACGGGTTTGATTGCTGGCACGAGGGTTCTGCCTGGATAATCCGGCTAGGGGAAGAGGTGGGCGTGGAAGGGAAAGCTGTGATTACCGGCCACTACACTTTCAAGGATCTGGAAAAAACGGTCAACAAGGCGACGGAAATCGAAGCGCTTGCCCGGGAATTGTCCGGGAGGGGTGACCATACCTTGGCAAGGTTAAAGTTGCAGGGTATTCTGCCGCGCGCAGACTTTGAAAATCGTCACTACTGGCGGGATAAAATGAAAGAGAGGCTTTTTTACCTGGAGTGGAATGATACCCTGTTGCAAATGGAGATAAACCGGGATACCATAGGAGAACTTTTTACTGAAGGTTCTTTTCCCTTCCTGCTGTTGGAACGCCTGGCTAAGGGGGAAGACCGGAAAGCCTTGCAGTTAGCCTATGCGCTGATAAATGAGGTGAAAAAATAAAGTGATTATTCGTAGGGTCAGGTTGGAGCCTTTTGGCAGGTTTTCCCGCTGGGGATGTGATTTTGAACCGGGTTTGAATGTTGTTTTGGGGCCCAATGAAGCGGGTAAAACCACACTGGTAAACGCCATACACGCAGTTTTATTTATCCCTGCGGGTGTAAGAAAAAATTCCCTGGATTGGAAAAACATCATTTCCCGTTATCTGCCCCACCCTCACGGGGACACTGCCCGGGTGACACTGGAATTTACCGATTCTGAGGGAAAAAGCTTGTTCAGGCTCCGTTATGCCTGGGGTACGGAAAAAGAGGCCCGTCTGGTTTTGGACAAAGGGACAGAAATAACTGATGAGGCAAATATAAACCAAAAGCTTATAAAATTGCTACGCTATGGCCGGGGGACTTATGAGGAAGTTTTTTTGGCCCGCCAGGCTGAATTGGTTGGTACTTTGGATCGCATCAAAGAAGATCAGGAAGCCTTGAATACCCTTGCTGAAATGCTGCGCACTGTTGTATTTCAGTCCGGAGGCATATCTGTTGATGAACTGGAAAACAAACTGTTACAAAATATGAAAAAGCTGGAAGATAATTGGGAATTTGAAAGTGATACCCCGCGGGGCGGGCGCGACATTGACAACCCCTACCGGCGCAACGTTGGCCAGATTCTGGAACAGTTTTACTTGGTGAGGGAATTGCAACAAAAGTTAAAGGGAGCGCAACAGGCGGAAGAGGCTTTGGAAAGCGCCGTACAGCAGCTTCAGAAAGTAGAAACTGCCTACCGCCATGTTGAAAACAAAGGGCAGGAAATGAAAAGGATCGAGGGAGACGTTAATCGCAGAAATGCACTCGAACCCCAGTTAGAGGCCTGCGAATTAAGGCAAAAACAGCTGAAAAAAATAACGCTGGATTGGCCTAAAAAAGAAGAAAGAAAAAAACTCCTGGTAAAAAGAAAGGAAAACCTTATCAAAGAAAAAGAAAAGCTGGAAAAGGAGCTTGCGGAATCCCAAAAAGAGTTGGAGATAAAGAAAAAGCGGGCTCTTTACCATAAAGCCAAAGAGCTCAGGGAAGAGCTTAACGATAAAAAAGAAGAGCTTGGCAAACTGCCTTCTATTACCCCGGAAAAAATGCAGGCATTAGCAGATAAAGAAAAAAAGCTTTCTGGTTTGCAGGCAGAAATCGGGGGCATGAAATTAAAGATCAGATTGACAACAGAAAAAACAATGGAGGTAAAAGCGGAATCAGGGCTTAAGCAAAAAGAAGTCTTTCAGTTTGAAGGCGAGAAAGTGTTTGAAGCGCAGGGACGTTTTCGCCTTGAAGCCCCGGGGTGGGGTGTTGACATCCAGTCAGGGGTAAAGGATGTGGAGGCGCTTCTGCAAAAAATAGAAAAATTAGAAGGTGAAATAAAAGCGATATTACAAGGGTTGACGCTTTCTTCAGTAGCTGAAGCCCGGAAGACGCACCAAAAGGCAGTAGAAATAGGGGCGAAAGTGCATACCCTTGCAGAACGGTTCAAAGATGCCCTGGCAGGGCATTCTTTTGACGACCTCAAAGGGGAGCTTGCTGCGGCAGGGGCGGAAAAGGCCGTACGTGATCCGGTGCAGATAAACAAAGACGTTTTGGAAAAGGAATTTGAATTTAAAGATATTACCGGGGAAATAGATGCATTAAAAGAACAACTGGCAGGCTGGCAGGCTGAATACAGCGATCATGGCAGCCTGTTAGAGGATATGGTTGAATTGATGGGTAAAAGCAAGGAAATAAAAGGGGACCTGGAAAAATTGGCCCCCCTGCCGGAAGGGTTCAGCAGTGCTGAAGCTTTTTTAAGTAACTTTCGGGAACTGGAGATCAAGAAAGAAATTCTGTTGGAAGAGCTGCAGTCCTGCAGGGAAAATAAAATTAAAGCGGAAGGCAATATGCCTGAAGAATCACCGGAAGAAATTACAGGAGCTTTACGCAGTGCTGAAAAGAAGCTGCAGGATCTTAAAAGCGAAGCTGCAGCCCTGCGGACTGTTAAAAGGGAATTCTACAAGTTAAAAGAAGCGCTAGATGTAGAAACCTTTCAACCCTTCCAGGAGCTTTTTTTAGAGTATCTTTCCCCCCTGACCGGATACCGTTACAGCCATGCCCGGATGGAGGAGGCTTTGCCCAAAAGCATTGCTGCTGCAGGCGACACAGCACCTCTGCCGCTGGAACTGCTTTCCTGCGGCACAATCAGCGGGGTGGCGTTGGCTTTGCGCTTGGCGATGGCCCGTTATCTGCTTGGGGAAAATGAAGGTTTCATCGTGATGGATGATCCCTTGGTTGACCTGGATCCCGAAAGGAAGAAACAGGCTGCGGTGGTTCTGCAGAAGGCTGCTGAAAACAAACAGATTATTATCACAACTTTTGATCCGGATACTGCTGCACTGTTAGGAGGCCATCTTGTGGAGTTTTAAACCTTCCTTTGTTTTGCCTGGGCTGTTTTTCGGGAAAAGTGGGGAAAGCTACATATGGAGGTACGCTAAAATAGATGAAGCCTTGGGAAAGAGTGGATAACACTATTAAAGGGTTGGCAGCAGATCGGGTTCCTTTTGGGGAGGTGTTGATCGATCCGCTTTTTTGCCAAAAGGCGTTGCAGAATAAAAAACTTACGTTTTCCCTGGCCAAAGAATTTTGGGAACAGTCGGGGCTGGATTTAGTTGTCTTTAATCCATGTTGCGGGGAAGTTGTTTTGCAGGGTACCTCTGAAAATGTCTTCAGGTGGCGGGAAAAAACTGATTACTACCTTTTTGCAATTATTAGTGGGGGCTTTTCAAGGGGGTTGGATACCTTTGGATTTGCAGAATTTATGGACTTTGCCTTCAAGGATCCGGCAGGCATGCAAAAAATTGCCAGGGCCATGTCCCTGCAAGAACTGGAAACAGGTAAAAAATGCATTGAAGCCGGTGTTCATGCCGTTATGATCGGGGACGACATTGCCTACCAAAGGGGCACATATTTTTCCCCAAAACAGATGCGGCAACTTTTTTTCCCTATTCTACGCGAACAGGTGGAAAAACTTAAGGAACTAAATGTTCCTGTTTTTTTCCACAGCGACGGCAACCTGAATGCTGTTATGGATGATCTGCTGGGCATGGGCTTTGATGGCCTGCAGTGCCTGGAACCCGGGGCGGGGATGGATATTGCAGTAGTGAAAAAAAACTATGGTGACCAGGTATGTCTGATGGGAAATATAGATCTTTCCTTGCTGCATCAGGAGGTAGAGGATGAAAAGATCCGGGAGACTGTGACCAGGACGGTTATAACTGCTAAAAAAGGGGGGCGTTATATTTTTGGGACATCAGGCGGTTTACATCAGGGCTTGCCGGTAGAAAAAGTTAAAACAATGTATCAGGCTGCACGGCAGGTGTCCTTCTACTGAAATTCTTAATTTCCCTTAAAAACCTCCCCCCTAGACGCGGCGCCTCTGCAGTGTTCCTGGCCCTTCCATTGTTTGTATAAAAGATGGCCTATACTTAAAAAGCCTGCACAGGCTGGGTAAACCCTGGCTTGGCTATGGATATGGAAACCCTTATAGCTTGGCTATGGATATGGAAGCCCATATAAATGGTATAATAAAATGGACAAAGGGGGTGTTTTCTATGCCGGAACAAGAAAGGCTGGGGTATATCCTCAAAGGAAGGATCCTGGGAAGGCATAATCCCCAACAATATTGCCGGCAGGTTGCCCGGTGGTTTGCATACATTGTATTAACCTGGCAAAAAAAAGTGGGCAGTTGCCATCTCGTTTCGCCACGAAAACAGGCCGGGAATATTATTTACTTAAAAAAGAACTTTAATCCTGCCGATTACAGCACCCTTTGGGAATTTATCCAGAACGGGCCTGTAAAAAGTAGGGTGACAACTGCCAGGCAAGGCGCCGGTTTGTCGGGTGCCGGCTACCAGTCAGAGCTGGAAAAACTGACAGGCAATTATCTTCATAACCTGCTCACTCTGGTTATTGCAGAGCTAATTGAAGAACATAACCCTTTCTTGCGGGAATGGGTGCAAGGGTCTAATTTTCGGCATGATTTTGGGGAAACAGTTCCCTACAGGGTGGAAAACGCCGGCAGGATTGCAGCCGAAGTTCTCTCTTCTGACTTAATTGGTGATTTTCTTATGCAGACCTTTACTGCCGAGTTAAAGGCCGGGGTTCTCAAGATACCCTGCCAAACGTTATTTCAACATGGGAACAAGGCAGCCCAAAAAATGCTAAGGGAAGAACGTCAAAGGCGTATGGAATTTGCAGCAAGACAGCGGCTGGGTGAGGCGGCAGACCGTAAAAAGGCTGCAGTGCTCTGGCAAAGGGTATGGGGGAAAGTGGAAAGGCGGGAGGGGGAAGTTGGCCGGAAAAGATTGCAAAAACAAGTAATCGATCAGCATATTTATGAAGAAAAATTAAAGCATATTTTTGAAGAGCTCTGCAGCGAGGGGACAAAAAGAACAGAAATAAAATTTTTGGCCCTGTTCCCGCAGTGTAACTTTTCAAATTCTGTTACAAAAGTACTCACAAATTTTCCCGGTGACTAGTGCCAGCGGGTACTGGTTTATAATATAATATTATAACTATAAGATTGCGTTTCTTAATAACAATGTGACCGCTTTTAGCACGAAAATAGACAGCGCTGAACATGACTATGACTATTGTAGAAAGGGGGATTTATATGGGCGAAATACCGATTATTAAAGATTTGCGGTTAACTGCCTATTTTCAAAAACTTTCTGCAGATTCCCCTTACCCCAGCGCCGGGTCATCCGCAGCCTTGACTGTTGCCCATGCTGCAGCCCTTTTTGCCATGGCCTGCCGGGTAAACCTAAGAAAAATTAAAGAGGGCTTATCTGCAGAGAAGGGAAACAACGGCCGGCAGGTTTTTTGGCAGGAAACCTTGGGGAAAGCAGAACTTCTTTTTGAACAAACGCTTGCATTGGCCCAGGAAGACGGTTTTGCGGTAAAAGATTTTATTGAAGGGGTTCCCCGGGGTGCGGAAAGGGCCACCGCCATCCCTTTGAAAATTGCCCGTTGTGCCGGGGAAATAATCATTTTGACCAAGGGCGCCCTTCCAAAATCTTATGTTCCTGTGCAGGCAGATGTGGAATGTGCCCGCTGTTTGGCAGCAGGGGGCAAACAGGCTGCCCTTACAGTAGCCCGCTATAATCTTCCCCTGCTTGATCAGGATAAAAGGGAAAGTTATGCTGACCAAATTTCCAAAGTTGATCAGGATGGGGCAAGGCCTTGATACGTAAATTTCTACAATAATAGCCGTAATAGCCGGGCCTGTAAAGGCCGCAATCATAAATATTTTTTGCCGGCAGGGAAAATCATATTTAAAAAGTTTTCGGTTTGGGAAAAATATAACAAAACCGGGTTGGGTAATTGCATGCAAAAAAAAATCAGCCGGAAACATGGGCTGGGAAAGGCGGCTTGTGCTATGCACAGGATTAAAAAAACAGTATTTGTTACCTTAGCTGTTTTATTCTTAATTATCGGTGCTGCGGGTGTTATACTGCCAATTTTACCAGCGATACCGTTTTTACTGGTGGCCTCTTATTTTTTAACAAAGGGGACTGCACAGTTTAGCTAAGGGTACCCCGTTTTTTGCAGGTGTTAATCAAACATTTTTGCAAAGGAAACCAGAGCCCGGTGGGAAAGTTTTCTTACCTGATACCCAGGTAGTTTGTTTTGCAGGGAACTAACCGGCCGGCGCCCTGGTTTTTTGTATTTTAACTGTTTTACAGGGAGGTTAGGGGAATGCCGTCAAACTATTTTATGACCCTTAAGGGCCTCATCATATCATTGTCTTCATGTTCCAAGATATGGCAGTGCCAGACATAATCACCGGTATGTTCCTTAAAATGCATTACAATAGTTGTGACCTCCCCGGGTGTCGCCCTGGCTACGTCTTTAAGCCCTTTTTCGTAATCTGCGGGCGGGGTTAAACTTTCCGGAACAAACAAATAGTTTCCGTCAGCATCAAAATCATCAGCGGCAAACGGTTTCCTACCTAATATTTCAAAGTTAACCAAATGAACATGAATGGGGTGGGGAAAGGCAAAATGGTTTACCAGATGCCATATCTCTATAGTGTCCAGTTTGGCAATTTCTGTAGCCGGTTCATGCCACATGCGGTCGTTTAAAAGATGCAACACCCTGCCAAAGTGATCGGTAGTTTCATCCAGGTGCAAAGTTCTCTCCCTGTAAGCCAAAGCGGGGTTGATGCTGTGGTAGGGGAACAGATCTTCGGGCATAGCACTTGTATCCGGGTGTTTTAAGGGCAGTACAACCCTAAATTGCATAATCAGGCCGGTATCTTCATCAGCCGGCGGGGTGCTTCCCGGCCCCCCGTTTACCAGGTTTATGCTTTGCCCTTGAAATTGGGAAAAATCAATAACGACGTCGATTCTTTCTGCGGGTTCCAGAATGAAAGAATTAATGGCAATAGATTGCCGCAGCAGCCCTTGTTCTGTGCCTATTTGATAAAAAGAAGCCCCATTATCCAGGCTGAAATCATATGCCCTTAAATTGGAGGCATTTAAAATTCGAAACCTGTATTTACGGGGTTCAACATCCAAATAGGGCCACAGTTTTCCGTTTACAGCTATCGTGTTGCCCAGAAAAAATGAGGGGGTTGACGGCACGGGTTTTGTTACCGGCGGGGTAGCGTTGTCCGGGTAGAATAAAGAACCGTTTTCATTAAAAGTTTTATCCTGGACTAGAAGGGGGACCTCATAGGGCCTTTCAGGCAGATTTAACCTTTTTTCCAACCGATCCCTGATCAGGTAAAATCCAGCCAAGCCGGCGTACACATTTAACCTTGTGATGCCGACAGCATGATCATGGTACCATAAAGTGGCTCCGGGTTGATGATTAGTATATTCATAGACCTTTCTGGTAAAGTTTTGGCCTACTGTAGCAAAATTTTGGGTAAACCAGGCGTCTGGGTGGCCGTCGCTATGATCTGCAACATTGGCGCCGTGTAAGTGAACTACCGTTCTCACATCCGGGGTATCCATGGTGCCATGCAAGGTATGATCCACCGGTAACAGGTGTTTAAGGGGCAGGTTGTTGATCCATTCGACCTCAATAGCAGTATCCTTATGTACTTCAATAGTGGGGCCGGGGACAGTGCCATTGTACCCCCAAACTGTAGTTGGGGGAAACAATTTATGAAACCTGTGTTTTGCCTCCTGCATGGTTATACAATAGGTTTTACGAAGGCCCTGCATCTCTATTTTCTGTTTACTGCCCGGGGGGTAGGCTGGGTAATGCTGCCGGGAAGCCCGGGTGCCCAAAGGGATTCTGCCGGGAAAACGGGGGGGGCTAACAACTGCTGCATGTACATTACACGGTCTTGCCACTTTGGGAATGGGTAGCGGATCGACAAATTTTGGAAAGGTAGAGGGAGCGGCCGGGTTTACCTGGAATTTTTTTTCAACATGTTTTTCCATTAGATATTTCCTTTCTTTAGGTATTTGTATATTCTATGTTTTGTTTTCTGTTTTTGCCCGTTTTAAAAGGGGGTCCCAGGAAGAATTCAGGATAGGGGGCTACTGTGGCGGGGGGGCCAGGCGGTATTGGCTGCGAAACCTTTAACCGGCTCCTCCCGGCCCTGGGGAATAAAAATAACAGCGCCGTAAACAGTGGCACGGCGCTGTCCTGGTGAACCGCTGTAAACAGATAAAACTTAGATCAGGTGTTCAGAGGTAATTTTACCTTGTCTGGCCATTCTATAGACAGCATAGGCGGCTCCGGTGGCAACGATAATATAAATTAGTTGAAATTTAAAACAAGCAGCAAAGGCCGGGACAGTATATGCGCCGCCCTTAGTAATTACATCCAAAATAAAGCCCCACAGTTGCTGACACAAACCCGCCCCAAAAACCCAGATAAAGGTATTGGTGAAACCTAAGGCGGTGCCCAGCCTGCTTTTGGGAAAAAGTTCACGAATCAGCATAAAGTTGGTTGTAACAGTGAGCATTTGGGCAAAACCCAGGAAGAAATTAGTGATCATTAAGGATGTGACAGTCATATTGCCGGCATTAAAGGCCATAAAAGCCCAAAAAACCAAAAACAGCACATTGCTGCCGATCAGGGTGCGGGTCAGGGTATATCTGTTTGTAAAAAAACCGGATGAGATGCTGCCCAGCATCAATCCGATAGACGCACATAAGAGAACATTACTGATCGTGATTGCAGGTACAGCCGGCATCAGGGTATGCATGTAGATGCCGATCCACAGGGATTGCAGGGTTTGCCCGCTGGCGCTGCTCCCCAGTGCTATGCAGGCACAAACCCATACGATCGGCGATCTAAGTATTTCTCCGGCGGAAATATTTTCAACAACAGCAGCTTTGTTTTCAACCTTGAAGGATTTGGTGATACCTGTTTCTAAAATTTTCTCCGGCGACTGCAACCCCATCTTGTCCGGGGCGTCGCGCAGAAAGAGGGCTACCACAACAGCCATCAAAAGACTGACACCCCCGACAAAATAAATAACCGCGTGGCGCCAACCGCAAAAGTTCATCAACAGCTGCATAGGGGTGGTGGCCAACAAACTGCCTAAGTTGCCCAGGCCCATAAAAATGGCATAGACAACAACATATTCCTTTGTAGTAAACCAGTTCGCACAAGTTTTGGCACCGGCAACCATGAAACCCGATATAGCCAAGGCAACCAGTACACGTCCTAAAATAATACCCATTGAACTGTGGGCCGCGCCAAAAACCAGGCAGCCGATCGCAGATAAAATTAATATTACAGACAACCCCATGCGCTGGCCATATTTATCAAGAAAAGTGCCCACCGGCCCCTGCGCAAAGGCATAGGTCCAGGTAAAGGCTAAACCAACCGTGCCCCAAAGGGTGGCGCTGATGTTGATATCTGCTTGGATTGCGTTACCCATAACTGACGGCACAATGCGCTGGAAAGTGGCAAACATATAAACTATACTTACAATAACAAAAAAAACCCAGCGGGCGGTTTTAAACTTTTTAACCATTATTCCTTTTTCACTGTTGCCAATTGCTAAATTGCGTGCTATTTGATTCATGTTTAACACCAACCTTCCGGAGATATGTTTTTATGGGTTGCAAACATATTGTAGGTTTCAGGAAAAGTTTAAAAAACAAAAGAAGTGTCTTTCCCTTAAGGCGCCCGTTCCTAAGTGCCTGTCTTTCCTAGTGCCTGTCCTTATAGTATACGTTACAATGATGGACAATGAAATAACAATTTCACCGTTCTGCATGCTATAATATAACAGCAGCAATGGAAACCGGGTGTAGTCAATGAAAATTAGAAAATTAGCGGTTGTTCTGACTCCCATAGTTTTATTACTGATAGCAGCCGGGCTTCTTATTGGCAGGGTTTTGTTGTCCGGCCCGCGTGTTGAGGTGCTGCTTTATCATGAGCTTGAACCGGGTGGATCACAGGAGTGGCCTATTATTGATCCGGAAAATTTTTACTGCCAACTTGAAGCCCTTTTGGCACACGGCTGGGAGCCTATAACCTTAGAGGATTTTGCCTCCTGGCAGCAAAACCAGTTAAGGCTGCCCAATAAATCGTTCCTACTGACCTTTGATGATGGGGGGGAAAGCATCTATCATTATGCTTATCCTTATTTATTAGCAAAGCAGATACCGGCTACCATATTTTTGATCGCAAAATACCATGATCCCAGCCATGTGTTAACAGAAGAGGTCTTGCCTCCTAAATTAACGGCGGCACAAATTCAGGAAATGTCCCGCGCGGGGATAATTAGCTTTCAAAGCCATGCCTATGATCTACACCGGGAAATTGACGGGGAGCCGGCTATTTTGGCCCTGCCTCCCGCGGCGGTGCTGGCAGATCTGCAAAAATCCAGACAGGTAATCAGCAGACTGACCGGGGAAGAAGTGCATAGCGTTGCCTACCCCTCTGGTACGGTGGATCAGAAAGTGATCAAGATGGCCTGGGAAGCAGGTTTTAACACAGGTTTTGCAGGGAACATTCAAGGTGCAGCACATAAAAAAGAAACAATGTCTGTCAAACGTTTTCCCTTGGACAACATATCTTTGGATGTTTTTAATAATTATTATGAAACCTTTGATCGATACCATAAACCACCTTTTTTATTTTTACGCAAATTATATAGGAAGGTAAAATGAATTGACAAGGAAAAATATTGTTACGTTCATAGTATTTATGGCAGTATTACTGGGCGGGTATTATGTTTACAATAATATGTTTCCTGTTGCAAGGCCCATACAATGTCCTTCAATTGAAGCTATAACAGCTATTAACATTTCAAATGACGACAATAAGGAAAGTAAAATACTTGGTACGGACTTTGCAAAAACGGCCATATACATTAGTAATTCAAAGCCCACCAGAACTAGAAGTGTTAACGACACCCCAACAGTAAGGCCTCATTATAAAATTGAAATCTTGGCCGCAGAAAAAATGTTCAATTATTATGTTTACGAAAAAAATAATAACGTATACATTGAACGCCCGTATGAAGGAATATATATCATAGATAGACAAGTTGTTAATATTATATCCAGGCGATTCCAATGATGCAGGAATTTTGCAATAAAAACTTATTAGGGGATGAAGGTATGTCTTTAGAACTAAAAATTCCGGGCAGGGGTGAGATTAGGCTTAAAAAAATAATTTTTGATTTAAATGGTACCCTGACGGTAGACGGGGAGCTGCACCAAAAAACCCTTTTCCTATTAAAAAAGGTGGCGGGGGTTTTGGATGTTCACATCCTGACGGCCGACACTTTGGGGGTGGCTGCGCAGATCGGCCGGCAAAACCATATAAATGTACAAGTTGTAGCCGGTGAAAACACCTCTGCGGCCAAGGTTAATTTTATAGAGCTCGCAGGGCCTGCTGAAACCATGGCAGTAGGTAACGGGACAAACGACGCCGGGATGTTGGCAAAGGCAGCTATTGGTATTGCGGTTTTAGGCCCGGAAGGTTGCGCAGTAGAAGCCCTTCGCGCTGCAGAACTGGTGGTTAACAATATTAACGATGCCCTCTGTATGATTTTAAAGCCCCAGCGCCTGATTGCCTCCCTTCGCCGCTAAAAGTGTATTTCACTATTTGCTGGATAATTCGTTGATTATGTTCCCAAAGTGCTATTGTTGGCTTTGTCAGCAATGGGTTATAATTATGTAAAAAGGGGTGATTAGTTTGAAAAATTACCCTGTTATTATTGAACAAGATGGGAAGGGGTATGTTGTCTCTTGTTTCTGGTTTGAATTGCATCGGGGCTCTTGAAAAGGTTGGGTATGTGGTAGTCAGGCAAAAATTACAAAAATTACCTCCTATAACTGTACCAAATCATAAGGAACTTCGTCCGAGGTTGCTGCAAAAAATACCCAATGATGTGGATCTTACTGTCGAAAATTTTATTTTATTATTGTAAAAACACAGTAAATTTTGCTGCTTCGATCAAAATAGTTTGGGGACAGGTTCTACTTCAGACTCTATGGAAGAAAATAAAAAAATGGTCAAGAGGAAGACCGTTTTAACCGGTGCTTCCTTTTTTTGTTTTTATTTACAAAAGGTTAATGAACACAAAAAAGATGTACTTGTATGTTAACCTTTCTGATCACCAGTTAAAGCCCCTCCCTTTTTTTCTGGTTCTTCGCAGCCTGCTGGGTTTCTTTATCCAAGGAGGAATTACTTTCCATAAAACTGTGTTTTGCAAAGTTTATACTTTGTTTAGATTTTGTTTACAGAAAAGTAATAGCTACCCGCGCTATGCAGATAAAAACCAGTACATCGTAAAGTCCAGCGAAGAGGATAATTATATGGTTACTACCTATACAGAGCAAAAAAATGAGCCTTTATTCAATAAAGAGAACAACCCTTTTCATGAGGAAAGGGTTAAAGACATAGAGCGGATTTTAGATGCCCTGGCAGGCAATTTAAGAGAACAGGTCATCGTGACGGAAAATCCCGATAGCGGCAAGACACTTTCCGGCAAACTATCCGAAGGCCAGATCCCCGCTCTAATTAACGCCCTAGCCTCTTTTATGATAAAACAGGAATTTAGCAGCGGCAGGGGCGGGTTGGTTAATTTAGCCAACGACATTTACATTCAAGAGGTGCAGGGAACGGCAAAGGTCAATGCAGATGGAAGCCTGGAAAATATTCTCGGGGCAGCTACTGTTTCCGGCCTGGATGAAGCGGGCCGGGCCCAGGAAATAAGCTTAGAGGTTTTCTTTCAACTAAGTGATGTTAACTCTACCAGGGTAACCAAACCGGATCTTACGGGGGAAAAGGTCATCAACCGGGAAGAAAGGGATTTTAACAAGCTCTATCAGCCTACAGCGGAAAAATTTGTAGGCAAATTCAAAAATGATATCCTGATGGAAAAGGACGGCAGGTTTGTAAAAATTGGCGAAAGGCGGCTGGAAATTACCCTGCTGGATGAAAAGGAAGCTAAGGGTCATTACCGCGAAGAGCTTTGGGAGGGGTATGAAAAATACGCCAATTCTTTTCAGTCCTATATTTTTGAGGCCAAATTCAGCGATGAGGGGGACGTCAACAACGCCACCCTGGAGGGAACAACGGAAGAGGGCGCTGAGGTCAAGGGAACTATCTACTTCAATGGTTATGATGCCTTCATTTATTTAAATTTAAGCCAAAACCAACGAAACAGCAGTGTAATACATGACTCCACCTTCCGTCCAGACTTTGACTGAGGTAAACTTGGCAAACCCTTTAGCTCACGACTTGGAGGCATAAATACGTGGAAAAAATTATTGAAACCGAAGAACTGACCAAAATATATCCTAACGGGCGGGGCATAGAAGACGTTAGTCTGGAAGTCTGCCAGGGCGAAATTTTTGGGTTTTTGGGCCCTAACGGGGCGGGGAAAACTACGGCCATGAAAATAATGACCGGGCTGATCAAGCCTGACCGCGGTGCAGTCAGGCTGTTTGGCTATGATATAATTGAGGAGTATGAGGCGGCGATGACCGGTGTGGGCGCCTTAATCGAGGTAGCCGAGTCCTATCCCTACCTTAGCGCTTATGACAACTTGAAACAGTTTGCCAGATATTATCCCCGGGTGGATAAACACAGAATTGAGGAGGTTCTGGAGATTACCGGCATGGCCCGGTATAAGCATGAAAAACCCAAAAAATTTTCCCTGGGGATGAAACAAAGGCTGGGTTTGGCCGCAGCAATTCGGCATGCAGTGGGGACGGTTCCCGTTGCATTGTCCGATCAAAAATGACATACTGGTTCTAAAAGCCTTTTGCATGGAATTACTAAATAAATGATTACATGGATGTAGAATAAAGGTAAAACTATGCTTTTATAGGAATGTTCCATTGCACAGATATTCACCATAGCCTGTATCTTCCCTGGAACAAGCGAAGCATTATGCAAAGAATTACGAAGGATAAATAGAAGTTATTTGTGACAGTGGTATGCCAGATACGGAAAGAAACGGTGGGAACCATATATGGTTCCCACCGTCCTATATATCGAGCCTTTGATGCTAATAATAAAGTTTCAATAAAAAATGATTCATCCATTGGCATCATAGGCGGCGCTGACGGTCCGACAGCGATATATGTTTCAGGTAATCCATTAAAAACTATGATGGTTCCGGCAATTCTACTGGCCGTTATACTTTTTGCTGTTGGTTTTGCAGTGGGCTATATTGTTAAAGGCAAACGGCAGAAATAGATGCTGGGAAATTTAAGAAAACGTGTTTAAAGGCATCAAACAAGCAGGGGTGATGCCCTCATTGCCCCGCATACTGGTACGCACTAGCAGATTAAGGTGACATAACAGTCTAAAGATTTGAAGAAAGGGGATTTAATAAAATGGGGAAAGTGGGGAAAATTATTGCTATATGTTTAGCCTTAATTATTGTGTTAGGTATTGCGTCATTTATTTCATATAGTAAATTTAATGTGTGGAACCCTTTTTCAACAATTAATGGGTTAATTCAGGTACCAAGCAGCACAAGAAAAACTATGTATTCTAAAAAATACGGGGCTATCCTGTATTTTGGCTGTCTAGGGAGTGGGGTACAGCATATTTGTCCCACTTTTTGGTGTACACAATGCCTGGTATCATTTTGTTATTCCAAGAATTACATATCTAAAGATATGGTATGGTATAATACCCCAAATAGGGCACACAATCTGAATAATGGTGGATTGTTTTTGTTGCCCATTTCGGCCAAACCACGATACTGTAACCTGCTGTATTGAAGGGGGTTATCTTGATGGGTAAAAATGGGGACAGGTTAACCACCCCCCGGGTTGCGCAAGCCAAAGGTGTTGAATTAACGGGAAGTGGATTTTACGAAGCATCCATGAAAGAAACTAGTGCAGTGTTGCAAGAATTAAACACTTCCCTTAAAGGACTTACCAAGAATACCGTGGATGAAATGCGTGGCCTCTATGGTGACAACATGGTTACATATGGCAAAAAGAAGTCCTTGTTGCAAGAAATTTACGAGGCCTTTGTCAATCCATTTACAGCAATTCTTTTTGGTCTCGCAATTGTATCCTTTATAACAGATGTGCTTTTGGCTGAACCCGGTGACAAGGACCTGACAACCGTGATCATTATTACAACGATGATAATGATTGCTGGGGCCCTCCGTTTTATACAGGAAACCCGCGGCGGAAATGCGGCAGAACGTTTGAGCCAAATGATTAAAACCACCACTGCTGTAGAGCGGCAGGGAATTGGTAGAAAAGAAATCCTTCTTGAGGATGTTGTGGTCGGTGACATTGTTTATTTGGCGGCCGGAGATATTGTGCCCGCCGATGTGCGCATCCTAAAGTCTAAAGATCTGTTTGTAAACCAGTCCCCCCTAACAGGTGAAAGTGAACCGGTTGAAAAGTCTCCCAGCATAGTAAAACAAGGGGAATATGACACCGCAACTGAATATCACAACCTTGCCTTTATGGGGAGTACTGTGGTTATCGGTTCGGCAACCTGTGTGGTCATTGCCACAGGCGATAACACATTCTTTGGGACTATCGCAAAAGGATTGACAGCCAAGCCGGTTCAAACAAGCTTTGAAAAAGGCGTGAACTCCGTTTCCTGGGTCCTAATCAGCTTTATGTTGGTGATGGTCCCGGTGGTGCTGTTTATCAATGGCTTCACAAAGGGCAATTGGCTGGAAGCCCTTCTGTTTGCCGTTTCCGTGGCGGTAGGCTTAACGCCGGAAATGCTCCCCACGATTGTTACCACCGCCTTGGCTAAAGGTGCTGTGGCAATGTCGCGGAAAAAGACAATTATTAAAAGTCTTAATGCAATACAAAACCTTGGTTCCATGAATGTGCTGTGCACCGATAAAACAGGAACTCTAACGCTGGACAAGGTTGTACTATTGTATCATTTGGATGTACATGGCAATGAGGATGTACGGGTGCTCCGCCACGCTTTTCTAAACAGCTATTATCAGACTGGATTGAAAAATTTGATGGACGTATCGATCATTGAACACACCACAAGAGAAAGTGCTAATGAAAACACTTTGCAGGGTTTGTCAACCAATTATGACAAAGTAGATGAAGTCCCCTTTGATTTCCAGCGCCGGCGTATGAGCGTAGTGGTTGAGGATAAAAAGGGCAAGACCCAGATGGTTACCAAAGGTGCTGTGGAGGAAATGCTCTCCATCAGTAATTATGTGGAATACAAAGGCAAGGTTGAACCAATGACCGATGCAATCAAGCAGGATATTTTGGTGACGGTTGACAACCTAAATGACCAGGGGATGCGCGTCATTGCCGTGGCACAAAAAACCAATCCCTCACCTGTGGGGGTATTCTCAGTTAAGGACGAGGCGGATATGGTGTTGATGGGATACCTTGCTTTCCTTGACCCGCCAAAGGAAACAACTGCCCCGGCGATTGCGGCGTTGCAGGACCACGGCGTGGCCGTAAAAATACTAACTGGAGATAATGACCGTGTCACGCGTAGCATCTGCAAACAGGTTGGTCTGAAAGTCGACAATCTGCTGCTTGGGCCAGATATTGAACGCATGTCAAAGGATGAGCTAAGGTCAGCTATTGAGATCACCAACGTTTTCGCAAAACTTTCACCGCAGCAGAAAGCAACAATAGTATCGATGTTGAGGGAAAACGGCCATGTGGTTGGGTATTTGGGGGATGGCATCAATGACGCTGCCGCTATGGAGGCGTCCGACGTGGGCGTTTCTGTAGACACCGCTGTTGACATTGCCAAAGAATCCGCGCAGGTTATCCTACTGGAAAAGGATCTCATGGTTTTGGAAAACGGTGTCATTGAAGGCAGGAAAACCTACGCCAACATGATCAAGTATATTAAAATGACAGCCAGTTCAAACTTTGGTAATGTGTTTTCTGTGCTTGTCGCCAGTGCATTCTTACCTTTCCTACCTATGGCGGCAATTCATCTGGTTCTCCTTAATCTCATTTATGACATTTCTAGCACGGCAATTCCATGGGATAATGTTGACAAGGAATTTCTGAAGGAACCGCAAAAATGGGATCCTTCATCAATAAGCAAATTTATGATTTGGATTGGCCCCACAAGCTCGGTATTTGACATTACTACTTATGGACTCATGTATTTTATCATTTGCCCGTTAATGACGGGGGGACTGCTTTTCCATGAAATAAACAACCCCTTGATGCAGACCTACTATATTGCATTGTTTCAGGCCGGGTGGTTTGTGGAGTCAATGTGGAGTCAGACCTTGGTTATTCATATGCTCCGCACCCCAAAAATTCCGTTCATACAAAGCAGGGCCTCCATTTCGGTTGTCGTTCTGACGTTCACTGGTATTGCTGTTTTGACTGCAATCCCCTATACATCCTTGGGTGCCTCAATTGGTCTTGCGGCTTTGCCGGCGGTTTACTTTGCCTGGCTGGCTTTGACCATTATCGGTTACATGGCCCTTGTAACTGTCTTCAAAAGCATCTATATCAACAGGTATGGTAAGCTGTTGTAAATGGAAAGCATAGTGCACGATTTCCAAATAATGTGTTATAATTCAATTTAGGGTTTCCCATTAAAAAGAGCGCAGTCAGGGCTATAAATTTACGTTTAAAACGATCACTGCCTGTGATCTGGGGGAGGGAAAAATGTGCAAAACAATACTGGTTTGCTGGATAAAAAAAGGCTGTTGCAGATATTTGGTTATCTCAACGAAAGATTGAAGGAAAATCAGCTGCAGTTGGAAATAACGATCTATGGCGGCACTATTATGACCTTGGTCTATGATCACAGGCCCGCAACCAAAGATATAGACTGTGTTTTTTCTGAAATAAATTACAAATTATTAAACAATATATTAGATCTTACTAAGTATGCCTTTAATCTTCCTGATGGGTGGATAAATGAAGAAATTAAAGAACCGTTGAAATCTATTATAAAAGAAGATAAAGAAACCTATAAAACATATTCTAATTTAAAACTATTAAAACCCAGAGGTGAACAGCTACTGGCCATGAAAATATTATCTGCCAGGTCAGAACCAGCCAAAGATTTTGTCGACGCCTATATATTGTGCAAAGATTTGAATATCACAACCAAGGAGGAGTTGCTTGCGGTATGTTCAAAATATATACCGTTAACCCTGGTTGGGGAGAGGCAGGTTGTTTTTATTAAGTATTTAGGAGAGGATTTAGGTTATGATTGGCAATAAGTACCTACAGGAATTATTCGAATGCCCCGATGAAGATAGCGCCTTAAACCAATTGTTGGAAATATTAAAATCAAAGGATGCCAAATTAATGGACAGTCTTGACAGGCCTGTGGATCTAAACTTATGCAACAATGAAGAAATAATATTTCTGACTAAGGTGGCAGCTTTAGTAGATTATTACCTGCAACTGCATGGTATCAAGGTCCCAGCATGGATTAGGGATGAAAAACTGGAATTTGATCGGCCGTATTACCATTCTCAAAGACTGAGTGATTTTGAGAAATTTAGGTTACAATATACCAACCCTTCCCCATTTAAGACACGAAATGTTTATTTTGATCTGAAAAGTATTGAAAGGATATAAACCAGGCAAACCTTCTTTAAGGGAGTTACAGTTTAATTGACAATTTTAGGTATAATGGCAACGCTTCTAGCTGGAATATTAATACTTATTGCCGGAGCAAAAACAAAAAGGAAATGGCTAATGGTTTTATCTGCCATCCCGCTAATAGCTGCTTTAAGCCAAATCGGAATATTGTTTATAATGTTTTTAGAAATGGTCTTGTAATTTGAGGTCAGAGGGGCTGCCCTCAATAAGGAAAATGCGTTAAAGATTTCAAAAAGCTATAACTTTTGTGGTGGTGCTAAAGAAGCAAGCATATTTCTGGAATTAATTGTTGGTTAAAAAAGGGGAAATATTTTTCTGAAACGATTGGAAGGTCCTGTATTTCCTGCTATGAAGGGGTATTTTAATGTTAAATTACTGTAAAATTCAGTTTATTAAGGGGATAACTTAGAAAAAACAAGGCGATGGTTATTATTTGGCCGAAATGTCCAAACCCCCTGTAAAATTATACGTCTATAAAGGTGAAGGTAAAAACAAGGGGGAGCTGTATTATGAAAAAATTATTTTTAGTCGTAACGTTGATTGCTGTCGTAATAGCAGGCGCCTGCTTGCTTACAAACCCTGCCCGCAAGGAAATTGATCAGGACATTCCGGTGTTGACGATTACAACACCCCGGGATTTGTTCAGCCCGTTTATGAGCTCAATGTTCGGCTTTGAATTAGTGGTAAATGCGCCCGGTGAGCCTGCAATTTATACCTATGCCTGCGATAAAGGCACCTTTTGTACCTATAAGGACGCTAAAGTAACCCACCAAGGCAATAATCTAACAACTGCTGAGAAAGTATACTGGACACCGGTTGAGGACGGCGAATATGTATATTCAGGCGAAATGGATAAAATCCTGATAACTATCACGGCATTGGATCAGGAGAAGAAAGCAATTGCCCGCGGCACAGCGGCTATCGAACATGATCCCGAAGGTGGGTGGTTTAAGTTTACCGGGGAGGCTGCAGCAAGCCAATCCCTGGATGAAACACCCGACCCTGTTCAGGGCATAAAAAAATAGAATTTTTAGTGCTGCAACGGGGACGGTTCCTGTTGCATTCCTGTTCAATAGTTTACGAGGTAGGCTCTGACCAAAACGATCTCCTTTTCATTTATCCAATAACTGGTTCACATAAGCATTATTTCTTGCTATATTGTGGACTATACCCCTGCTGACTACCCATTGCTGTCATAAAAGTTCCGGAAAGTATCTTTTTTCCAAGCTTTTATTATAAATTGCCTCGCAGTTATTTCCTTTCATTATTGCATGGCAATAACCTGTTGAGCTTTCCATTTGAGTACCCCTAGGCATAAAATAGTCCCAAGGGAATTTTAATATGTAATTTGTTATGGTGCAATGGGAACCGTCCCCGTTGCATCCCCGTCCCGTTGCATTTCATAGAAACAAATCCTCAGAAATGGCAGGAAGACAAGTATTACAGGTAGCGGCGCATCATTTCCAGGTAGCGGCGCATCATTTCTATTATGCGCACTAAAACAGGGGTAGAAAGAAAGGATACCATGCTTGGAAAATGGCCTCTATAGACTCATCTATTTCCCAGGATTTTTATTTATTGTGTTGATATTAGTTGACATAGGCTGGTATTTGTTTTAAACTAATGTCAAGTGGAGGTGGTTTTATGAACATCGGCGATGAACTTATTACTGCCCAGGAGTTAGCCGATTCCTTAAGTCTTTCTGTGGATACAGTCTGGAGGTACACCCGGGAAAAGAAAATACCCTGTGTAGAAATCAGCGGCAGGCAGTACCGGTATAACAGGCAAAAGGTGCTCAAGGCGTTATCCGGGGAAACTGATCCAACCCTGGTAAGGGAAGAACCCGCCCCCTACCAGGGTGAAAAAAAACTGACCTACAGTGATTATGCAAAAATTCCCGAAGAGCCCGGCTTTCAGCATGAGGTTATTGATGGGATACTAGTGCGGGATCCCTCCCCTTCTTTCCAGCATCAAAGAGTTTCTCGGAGATTGCAGCGAATACTTGAGGATTATTTCCACAAAACAGATCCAAGAGGTGAAGTCTTTGATGCCCCGCTGGATTTGAATTTGGATGTGCATACCGTGGTACAGCCGGACCTGATGTACCTGCCCGGCAGCCGTCCAGCGCGCAATGATCCGGTAGACAGTGTCCCGGAGTTAATCGTGGAGGTTTTATCACCTTCCAGCAGCCGAAAAGATCGGGTGTTGAAACTAAACCATTACCAGTCATCGGGAGTTACGCACTACTGGATTCTAGATCCGGAGGGCGCCTTTATTGAAGCCTATGAGCTACAGGATGGGCTTTATGTATCCATAGTCAGGGCATGTGAAGGTATTTTTTCCCACCCCAGTTTTCCGGATCTTTCCTTCAACATTGACGAACTGTTTAGCAAGCCGGACTAGCTACCGGGGATTGCAAGGGACCTCGCCCCGGGTTGCTGACATGAAAGGGTTCTAAACATCCTTTAGTGTAAATGGCAGCCAAATTATGGTTACCATGGATTTTATTGACAAAAGCATAAAGCTCCGGAAGGAAAATATTCTTCTCCAACTTCATGGTTTTAATAGCCCCATCCGTAACAACAAAAATCGGTGCAATTTATAAATTTTAAAATATGAAAATTGATTCCGTGGCATAATCATGGTATAATTATGTCACGAAGGGAGCGAAGGATTATGCCAAAAATTATTCCAATTAGAGATTTGAAAAATACAAGTGAAATATCCCAAATGTGTAAAGAGTCCAATGAACCTATTTATATTACGAAAAATGGGTATGGGGATATGGTTATTATGAGCATGGAATTATATGAAGAAAAAATGTTTATGCTGGATGTATATAATAAACTTATTGCGGCAGTGGAACAAATAAAACAGGGAAAGGTACTTGACGGGGATGCTTCAATAAAAGCAATAAGGGAAAAATACAATGTATAGATTGAATGTTTCTAAACTAGCACATCAGGATTTGGATAAAATTGTTTCATACGTTGCCATAAACCTTGCCAGTCCAAGTGCAGCCACCGATCTCCTTAATAAGGTGGCGGAATGTTATGCTTATTTAAAGGACAATCCTTTTATGTACGCGAAATGCCAGGATAAGCAGTTGGAAGAAAAAGGTTGTCGTAAGGTATCAACCAAAAGTTATGTGCTTGTTTATAAAATTAATGAAAACGCTAGAACTGTTAACATTTTGCGTTTCTTTTACGGGGCACAAGATTACGTGAAATTAATATAAGATTTGCTGGTGAGAAAAGGTTCCATAATTTGAAAAAACTGTAACAGGTCTATTGTGCTTGCAGCTGCTCAGGCGGTTGTGAGCGTGAATAAAACCTGCCCCTGTTAAAACTTTATATAAAATTACACGTCTATAAAGGTAAAAAGGGGGATCTATGGTATGAAGAAACTTGGCGGATGTATATCATATTATTTTTAAGGAAGGGAAAACAGGGCAGGCTGGAGAAATTCCCCATGTAACCGGTATTATGGTTGAGGGGTATGCTGATGGCCCGTTCCCTGGTTTTCCTGACATTTTTCTATGTCCTGGGGATTGTCCTGGGGCGTTATTGTTTTTCCTACCAGGCATCACTTTATTTGTTATGCGGTGCAGCAGCCTGGGTTTTGTTTAACTTCATTTTTAAAAGTAAAGGCCTGCAGGCGTTTGTTTCCCTGTTGGTTCTTTTTTTAGCTGTTGGCAGTTTGGCTTTAAATTTTTCCTTACAGAAAACGGTGGGTAATATCCGTGCTTTCCACGGGGAAAAATGTGGGCTGACGGGTATGATCGAGGATGAACCTTTGTGGCGGGAGGATGATGTAGTTTTCCCCCTGCGCCCGGAAAAGCTGGTCCTAAAAGGCAAAGAACATTCTGTCAGCGGCACGGTGCGGGTTGTGCTGCGGCTGCGGGATTTTCAATGGGACGGGGGCAGCGTTCCTGCAGGCAGTGAAAAGGCCGGGGAGGAAAAAAACCTTGGGACAGACGAAGGGGGCAGGGCCAGAACTTGGTATGCAGGAAATGATAAAAGCGATCCTGAAAGCTTAGGGAATAAGGCCTGTGATGCAGACCTTTATTTTTTATCCTACGGTCGACAAGTATCCTTGCAAGGTGTGCTTTATGAACCGCAGGAACAGCGCAACCCAGGCGGTTTTGCTTACCGTGACTATTTGGAAACGCAGGGGATGACGGCTACTTTTTACGGTGCGGCTAAAGACACCGTTGATTTGGGACTTGCCCCAGGGCTTTCCAGCCTGCGGCGGGCAGCCCTGCAGGTTAAGGAAAAAATGTCTGCAGTTTTAAGGGCCTACCTGCCGGTCAGGGAAGGTAACCTGCTGGTGGGGATGCTCTTTGGCGAACGTCGGGCGCTGGATCCGGAGGTGGAAAATTTCTTTGCCCGCAGTGGCGTGGCGCATTTGCTGGCCGTTTCCGGGCTTCATGTTGGGTTGGTAGCAGGGTTTTTTTTGCTTTTCTGGCGCAGGATTGCCGGGCAGGGCTGGTGTTCTTTTTTGTTGAGTGTGCTGTTTCTTTTTTTGTACGTTTTTTTATGCGGCCTCAAACCTGCTGCACTGCGGTCTTTGTTGATGTTTATTTTAGCAGGGGCCGCCCTTTTTTTGGGGCGGCGCAACGATCTGCCTACAGCCCTGGCCGCTGCAGCCTTGGTTACACTTTTTTACCGCCCCCTTTATCTGTTTTCTGTTGGCTTTCAGCTTTCTTATACGGCCACAGCAGGGCTTATTTTCTTTGCCCCTTATTTGCAGGAAAAAATAGGCGCTTTGTTGACGGGTTGGGGCCGCCCGGCTTTTATTGCAGAAAAAATAACCCCCTTGTTGGCGGTGACTATAGCGGCCCAAATCGGTGTTTTGCCCCTGACCGCTTATTATTTCCGGGAAATTTCCCTCATTGCACTTCTTACGAATGTGCTAATTCTGCCAGTGATGGCTTTAATTTTGGGTATCGGCCTTGTTGCTGCGCTGTTGGGGCTGTTCCTGCCTGTGGTTGGTGCATTCTTTAATCTGGCAAACTACCCGCTGCTGGCTTATGTTCTTTTTGTTACCTCCCAGGCAGGCGCCCTGCCCTTTTCCTATTGCCAGGTTTACCCCCCGCGTCTGTTGGAGCTGGGCCTGTATTATGCTTTATTTGTGGCGTTGGCTGCTGGGGGTAAAAAATATTTCCTTTATTTTTACCAGTGCCTGCGGGGGCGGGTGCGCCTGTTTCATTTTTTAATAGTGTTTCTGGTTGCTGCTTTAATTTTTACCTGGTGGGGGGCACTGGGTGCCGGCCGGCGGCCCTTGGAGGTGGTTTTTCTTGATGTAGGGCAGGGGGATGCCATTTTTATGCAAACCCCCCGGGGGAAAAACATTCTCCTGGATGCCGGCGGCAAACCGGTTTATAAGGGAAATATTGCTGAAACAGGCCACTTGGTGGTGGTGCCTTTTTTGGAACACCGCCGTATCAAAAAACTGGATCTGGTGATCATCAGCCACCCCCATGAAGATCATTACGGGGGGCTTTTTGCAGTTCTGGAAAAAATACCGGTGAAAATGCTGGCGATTAATGACGAAATTCCAGAGGAGGGCCCTTACCCTGAGCTTTTGGCTTTGGCCCGGGATAAGGGTATTTCCCGGGAAATTTTGGGTGCGGGTGACTATTTAACGGTGGAACCGGCTTTGGAGATCCGTGTTTTGAACCCCCCGCGGGAGCTATGGCAGGGAACGGGCAGCAACACGAACAACAATTCGCTGGTTGTGCATCTGCGCTACAAGGATGCGGGGCTGCTTTTGACGGGGGATGTCGAAACGACGGCTGTCGAATTTCTTCTAAAACAAGGGGATTTGCCGTTATACCAGGTGTTAAAAATACCCCACCACGGCAGCGCCCTGGCCAGCTTGCCTTCTTTCCTGGATAAGTTTCCCCCCTGGGCAGCGGTGATCAGTGTCGGGCCTAATTCTTTCGGCCACCCGCATGCAGATACCCTGGCTGCCCTGGAAGAAAGGGGCCTGCAAGTTTTTCGCACAGACTGGCACGGTGCAATAACATTCAAAACCAAAGGCTATGTCTGGGAGGCCAAAACCATGCTACCGCTGCAAAAGGCCGCTGAAAGGTAACCCCTTGCTTTGTGGTGCTTACTTTGGAACGGTTATTGGTTGCCGGGTAAAAACAATGTGTGCTACACTTATGCAATTTTCACCAAAAAAAGGGCAGGCGCTGTTCTGCGGATTGGTTTGTGGATTGTTTTAAACAAACAGGGAAGATGACTGCAGAAAGCGAAGTTTTTATAGCTGGGCAAACATGTATACAGAAACTGCCCCAGAATCAGAAGCCTGCCAGCCCCTAAAAAAGCGTCCTAAAATTAGGGGGATTAGTTTTTTGTTTGTGCTTTACTATCATGCTCTGACAAACAAAA
This sequence comes from Dethiobacteria bacterium, assembly GCA_050942615.1. Classification (GTDB taxonomy): domain Bacteria; phylum Bacillota; class Dethiobacteria; order DTU022; family UBA8154; genus JAAZMI01. The sequence goes on from JBMNNQ010000002.1 coordinate 75,041, forward strand.
AAACTTAACGTCCCCGCGTTTGTCCCGCTTTTGTCTAAAAAAATTTGGGGTTAATAGGTTGTGCCGCTACATATTTGTGATAAAATTAATAGGCCGCAACCCCTAATAGTAACAGGGGTTAGCGGCCATTTTTTTGTAAGCTTGCTATAAAAGCATGATTACAGCTGTTTGTAGTTGTCCTTAAAGTTCTTTGGTACCGTTATCCCTATAAAATACCAAGGCGTTGGGGACCGGCCGGCCGGGTTTGGTGATCGTCAGGCCGTGCAAAAGAAGGCCGGCTGAACCGCCCCCGTCTAAGTTTATAGCCTGGGCAACGCCCAAGTCTTCTTGCAGGATAGTGCCCAGCTGGCCCAGTGTGGCCGGTGTGGTGCTGATCAAGATTATACGTCCCTCGGGGCTCAGGGCCAACGCCGAACGGATAGCAGGGACTTTGGAAGCCGGCGCGACAATTTGACCGTCTTTGATAATTAAGGGCCAGCAGGTAAAGGCCTCTTGAACGTCCGACCAGTCGACGCGCTCTCCTTTTTTGTCTTTAAATATAATTTCATAGGTTACCTGTCTTCCTTTTATAAAATGCTGCAGTGCTTCTTTTTGCAGGTACTCTGTAAAGGTGATGACGCAGCCCCCGGGGGGGATGAAAGCGTCGGTGTTGGTAACGCAATCCAGGATGTTTCCTTCTTTATCCACAATGACGGCTGTGCCGTAATCAAAGCCGATGTTACTTCCCCGCACTGTTGTAAAAATATAAAGGGAGGGCTCCTCCGGTGAAGGGGTATGGTTGAGGCCAAAGGCGCTCCAGCTGTGGACAATGCGATCGTTTTCCAAAACAATACCCTTGACTTCTACATCCAGGTCAGCAACCCGGACTTCCTTTTCGGCTGTAAAACCTACTGTAGTGCCTAAATTGTTTGTTTGCACTGTTTCCCCCCCTGTAATAATGGTGCCGTAGGGATCCGGGTATTTACCGGTGGGGTTAAAATAAGTGCCGTTGATGATTGCTACCGGGCTTTGGAAATAGGAGGCGTAGTTGTGCAGGGCGGTAGCCTTTCCCATCTGCCCCTGGGCTAAGGCAACTTTAGGCTGCAAGGAGGGGGAAAGCTCTACTGTATGCACGCCGACCACGCAGGAGTCCTTTGGCGTGCTTTCTTTATTGTCAGTTTCCGAGGGGGTATCCAGCTGATCATTTTCTGAAACACCACCCTCGAAATTACCGGCCTGCTTGCTTTCAGAAATATTATCCGGGGGGCTATCTATACCTAACCCTGTTTCTTCTTTTTTTCCAGTTTCCTTTTCCTGGTCAGTAAATTTTCTTTCTATGTAGCGATACCGCACCAGTCCTGTTTCCAGGTAAACCTTTTTTTCAACATCATCCCAATTTACCTGCAGTTCTCCAAAAAATTCACCGATAAAACGCAGGGGCACCAAGACCCGGTTGCCGAACAACAGGGGGGGCACTTCCAAGTTATGTGTTTCACCATTAAGCAGCGCCTCCTGCCGGTTAACAGTTAGTTTCAGGGTACGGTCCCCCTTGCGAACGCTTACTGTTTTGGCGGCGTCGTCCCAGTTGACCCGGGCCTGCAGGGCTTCAAAAAGCGCCCGGAAGGGAACAAGTACCCGCCCCTTTTCCAGGGCCGGCTGCACATCGAAAACTATTTGCAATCCATCCAGGAAAACCGGTATTTCCCTTTCCTGCTTATCATTTAGTGTTGTTGTGTCCCCTGCGGCTTTTCCCCCGGTGTTATTTTCATCTTTGTTTTCATCTGCTGCAGTTTTTTCAGTAGTCTTCGTTGTAGGGTCTTTTTCTGTTTGCGAAGTATTTTCATTTTCCTCTTCCTTGGCAGCAGCTACTTCCCCGGCTTTTTCCGGTACAGTAGAATCATTTTTTAGCAGGCCGGCTGTGTCGGCCGTGAAAACCGCGCCTGGTAAACCGAGCCCATCCTGGTTCCTCGTTTGCGCCCGGGCCGGGGCAGCAGCAAGGTTTATACCGCAAAAAACAACGACCCCCCAAAGACAAATATTGGCCAGCAATATTTTCAGCGGCCTTGTTTTTTTTGTTAAGCTGAATTCCATAATGTTCTCCTTTCCGAACTATATCTACCTTTTTTGTTTATTGTTAACAGCTATATTACTGCTCTGTTCCTAAAATCTTGGTTGGTGCTGCAAATCTAGATTGATACTGCAGGCCGAGGCAGGCCGCCGGTACTAACCCGGCGACAAGGACGAAATTTTTTATCCCGTTTCAAAAAGTTGGCAGGCTGATCGAATGGGCGAATTGCTGAATTTATCAAGTACAACTGCCATAAAGCCTTCTGCTCCAATTTCCATCAAAGGTGAAAAGGTTGTTTCGCCCTGTCTATAATATAGCTGAAAATAAATTGGCAGGGTAGCCAAGTATTGTCATCCCCTAATTATGTAGAACGGTAAACATCGCAAAAGGTTGCTCCTGCTGGAAATTTTCTGGTGAAACAGCCCTGGGGTATATATCCAGATCCTGGCGGGGTTCCTGGCGGGCTGCAATTATTCTTTATAAATGGCAAGGGTTTTATACTTTTTTCAAGAATGATCTTGTATTAACCAAAAATATGCAAGTAAAATTGATAGTAATATTTTAATAATTTATATTTTTAGGGGTGGAGTTCAGTTGCCGGAAAAAATCATCAAAAGAGATGGGCGTGTAGTTGCTTTTGATCAGGAAAGAATTATTAATGCCATTTTTAAGGCGGCCAAGGCGGTAGGCGGGGCTGACAGAAAGATTGCAGCCAGCCTTTCCCAGGAAGTTTTAAATATTCTTCAGGAAAGATTCCCAGACAGCTACCCCAGTGTCGAAGAAGTGCAGGACATTGTCGAAAAGGTGCTCATTGAATATGGCCATGCCAAAACGGCCAAGGCGTACATTCTTTATCGCAAACAGCATGAAGAACTGCGCAATTTTCAGCACCTGCTCTTGAATACCGAGAAAATGTTTCAGGATTACTTGGGCGGGGAAGATTGGCGTATCCATGAAAACAGTAACATGAACTATTCCCTGCAGGGTTTAAACAACCATATTATCTCTGTTGTCACCTCCAAGTATTGGCTGGAAAAAATCTATCCGCAGGAGATCAGCACAGCGCATCGCGACGGTGACTTTCATATCCATGATTTAAGCCTGCTGGCGCCGTATTGTTGCGGCTGGGATTTAGCTGATTTATTGGAAAACGGATTTGCAGGGGTGGCCCAAAAAGTGGAAAGCGCCCCGCCCAGGCATTTACGCACGGCTTTAGGGCAGATTGTAAACTTTTGCTATACCCTGCAGGGTGAATGTGCCGGGGCGCAGGCCCTGGCCAATTTTGATACCTTTTTAGCTCCTTTTGTCCGCTATGATCAGTTGAACTATGTAGAAGTTAAACAGGCCATGCAGGAATTTATCTTTAACCTCAACGTTCCTACCCGGGTGGGTTTTCAGACGCCCTTTGTGAATATTACCTTAGATGTGACCGTATCTTCTGTTTTGGCCCATGAACCGGTGATTATTGGCGGGGAAAGGAAAACAGAAACCTTCGGTGAATTTCAGCGGGAAGTGGACATGCTCAATTTGGCCTTTTGTGAAGTGATGATGGAAGGAGATGCCCGCAGCCGGATCTTTACCTTTCCCATTCCGACCTACAATCTTACGGAGGATTTTGATTGGGAAAGCCCGGTGGCCGAAAAGATCCTGGAAATGACGGCTCGCTATGGGATTCCCTATTTTGCTAATTTCATCAACTCTGACCTTTCTCCGGAAGATGTGCGGAGTATGTGTTGCCGGTTGCGGTTGGATAACCGCGAACTGCGACGCCGGGGCGGAGGGCTTTTCGGGGCCAACCCCCTTACCGGATCGATTGGTGTTGTAACAATTAACATGGCCCGGCTCGGTTATCTTTCTACCGGCAAGGAAATATTTTTTAAACGGTTAAAGAGGCTGATGGAGCTGGCCCGCGATAGCTTGCTTATCAAACGTAATGTATTGGAAAAACTGACCAAACAGGGGCTTTACCCCTATTCGCGCCATTACCTGCGCCTGGTAGAGGAGCGCTTTGGTAAATACTGGTACAACCATTTCAACACAATCGGCCTGGTAGGGATGAATGAAGCCCTGCAGAACTTTTTGGGTCAAGATATTTCTACAGCGGAAGGACAGGAATTTGCCCTGCAGGTGCTCGACTTTATGCGTGAGGTGCTGCTTAAATTTCAAGAGGAAACCGGGCAGCTTTTCAATTTGGAAGCCACCCCTGCCGAAGGGACAGCATACCGGCTGGCCCGGCTGGATCAGGAAAATATGCAGGGAATTTATGCTTCCGGGCAGGAGGCCCCTTATTATACAAACTCGACACAGCTTCCAGCAGGGTATACCGATGATGTTTTTACAGCGCTGGATTTGCAGGAGGAACTGCAGGTACGTTATACCGGGGGCACAGTTTTCCATGTTTACCTTGGAGAAAGGATCGAAGATCTAAATGCCTGTAAGAAGCTGCTGCAGCGCATCGTGGGGAACTACCGCCTGCCCTATGTGACGATTACCCCCACCTTTAGTATCTGCCCCGATCACGGCTACCTCAACGGAGAACAATATACCTGTGCTACCTGCGGCAAAGAAACCGAGGTTTGGAGCAGGGTAGTAGGTTTTTATAGGCCGGTGCAGAACTGGAATAAAGGTAAACAAAGTGAGTTTGAGGAACGGAAGGTCTTTACGGCCTAGAGGTAATATCAGTAGTCGGCAATGGTAAAAATGTTATTTGCACTGGTTCAGCACAGATATACTGCATAGCACAGCAGGCCCTTCCCGAATTTGATATTATGATTAACAATGAAGTGCAGACTAGAATTCAAGGAGCGATTATGATGCGCATTGATGCCCATGTCCATCTTTTCCCACCTGAAATTGTGCCTGAAATCCAGAAATATACAGATAGAGATCCTTTTATGAAACTGATCTGTTCCAGCCCCAAACAAAAATATGCTTCGGTGGAAGATCTTTTGGCAGTTATGGAAAAGGACGATATTGACAAGGCGGCAATCTGCGGCTTTGCCTCGCGCGACGCCGGGCTTTGCCGGTTGATGAACGATTATGTTTTGGCAGCAGCCCGTCAACACCCCGGGCGGCTGCTGGCCATGGCTTCTGTTAACCCGCTTGACCCCGGGATGGAAAATGAGATCCAACGTTGTCATGAACAGGGTGCGGCCGGTGTAGGTGAGCTTTTTCCCTGGGGCCAGATGTTCAGCCTGGAAGGCCCCGCGGCCGGAAAACTGGCTTCCCTTTGTCAGGAAAGAGGGCTGCCCCTTTTACTGCATATTAATGAAAATGTGGGCCACTATTATGCCGGCAAAGGGGATGTTTCAGTTAAAGAAGCGGCAGAATTCGCCGGCAAATTTCCCGCCCTGAAAATTATCTATGCCCATTGGGGTGGTGGGCTGTTTTTCTATGAACTTATGCCTGAATTAAAAGAACAGCTGCAGAATGTGTATTATGACACCGCGGCCAGCCCCTTCCTGTATGATAAAAATATATATAATGTAGTCAGGGAAATAGGTATTCTGCACAAAGTTTTATTGGGCACAGACTATCCCTTAATTGCACCGCGCCGCTACCTGCGGGAACTGCATGCCGCCGGGCTTACCCCGGAAGAAAATGCCCTGATTGAAGGTGAAAATGCACACCGGTTGTTTTGGGGCCCGCAAAAACAGTAGTTGCAGTAGACTTCTACTGCACTTTCTTGTTTCCCGGGTTGAGAATGTCATTCTTTTATCAAGGGGCAGCAGTAAGGGACAACAAGGGGTGGTTGTGGGGGGTAACAGTGAGACCGGTAAACAGCCAAATTATATTTTAAATTCCTCTTTTCGGTAAATAAAAGTGGCGCTGGGGGAAATAATAAGGACAAACACCCAACGGAAAGGATGATTTTCCCCATGCGTATTCTGATGTTAAGCTGGGAGTTTCCCCCTTTAAATGTGGGCGGTCTGGCCCAGCATGTTTTTGAACTGTCCCGGTCCCTGGTAAAAACAGATTGCCAGGTGACAGTCCTCACCTCCCAAGGTGACGATCTGCCCCCCTATGAAAATATGGAGGGGATAGATGTGTGGCGGGTTAATCCCTACCACGGGGGTCAGGAAAGGGATTTTATCGACTGGACACAACGCCTGAATTTTGCTTTGCTGGCAAAGGGGGCGGCGCTTTCCAACCAACAGGGAAAATTTGATTTAGTGCACGCCCATGACTGGTTGGTTGCCTATGCCGGCAGCGGGTTGAAACAAATCTATACCACGCCCTTGCTGGCTACCATCCATGCAACCGAATTTGGCCGCAATAACGGCCTGCATAACCCGGAACAGCGCAGTATCGGCGCTCTGGAATGGTGGCTGACTTATGAAGCCTGGAAGGTAATCTGCTGCAGCAGGCACATGGAAGAAGAACTGCAGCATGTTTTTCAGCTTCCCGCCGACAAAATTGAAATGATACCCAACGGGATTAGGCCGGAAGCCTATACAGTTACAACCGGGGGCCCAACCTTGGAAAGCATGGGCCTGCAGCACGAAGATCAGATCATCTTTTACGTCGGACGTCTTGTCAGGGAAAAGGGCGTCCAGGTTGTCCTGGAAGCTTTACCTGAGATCCTGGGCCGTTTTCCCCGGGCAAAATTTGTAGTTGCGGGCACAGGCCCCCACGCAGAACAACTAAAAAGCCGCACACGTGAACTGGGGCTGGAGGGAAAGGTGCATTTCCCGGGTTATATCAGCGATGCCATGCGCAATGAACTTTACAATGCGGCTGCTGTGGCAGTGTTCCCCAGTCTTTATGAACCCTTTGGCATAGTGGCTCTGGAGGCCATGGTTACCAACACGCCTGTTTTGGTTTCAGCGGTGGGCGGGTTAGATGAAATTGTTGAACATGAAATAGATGGTTTAAAGGCTTACCCCGGCGATTCGCACTCCGTGGCGGAACAAATTTGCCGTTTACTGGCAGACCGGGAATGGGCCGAAGACTTGGCCGTCCGGGCTTATGCCAAAGCGCAGCGCACTTACTCGTGGGATAAAATTGCCCGGCGGACCGCTGAAATATATAAGGAGATCATCCTTTCGCCGGAAAACAAGCGCTGGCGGGAACAAACAGCCGAAGGCTCCCCGGAGGGGTTGGCGATGGGAACCAGAACTGCGACGGGGACTGGCACCGCAAAAAAGCAGGAAACGCCCTCCCGGAGATGATGCGGCAGGGGGCAAGATCTTAAAGCAGCGCCCTGTAAGAACTTTTAATACGCACGGAGGGCGGTGTTGGTTGACTTTGCCGGGGGGGCCGCCCCCGGCTTTTTTTAACAGCATAGGAACAGCCTTCAGGACGTCAGGCTGTATAGTAACTACCTTTGAAAATTGTATGATATCCTTGCTGAAGGATACTAATGTTAACGTCTTCCGGAAGAGAAATCTGGGCCCGCACCGGGGTTCTATTACTATTTCAGGAAGTATATACTGACCAAACGATTTTTCCGGTTGCCGGCAGGTATTGTCACCCTGTTTTTTAAAAAAGGGTGGCAAAATTTTTAGGCTTATGGTAGTATAATATTGCACTCTAAAGACAGGGTTGCTGGTTCTTTGCAGCATGTTAAAAAGTGAATATGGTAACAGGTGCCTTGCAGGGCTTAAAGGGGAAACCGGTGTAAATCCGGTGCGGTCCCGCCACTGTAAACGGGTAGCCTTTCTTAACAAGCCACTGGTACTGATGTTCAAACCGGGAAGGCGAAGGAAGGCGATGATCTGTCAGCCAGGAGACCTGCCTGTAACCAAACACACAATCCCCTTCGAGGTTAAAGGGGGAGGTGTCGTGTGCTTACCACGCGGATCTTCCCCGTGGTATTTTTATTTGTACAAATATTATTTCAGCAGGTGGGTAAAGAAATATGCATAACTTGTGGGGAAAAAAATGGGGGGAAGGTAGATGAAGAAAACTATTGTTTGGGGTCTGTTTTTATTGTTTTTTGTTTTGGCCGTCAGCGGCTGCACTGCGTCGCCTGCAGAAGAAGTCGGTGTTGACGGGCAACATCCCGGAAAACAACATCCTGGAGAACAACAACCCGGGGCAGATTTTCCCCTGACGGTGGAAGATCATTTCGGGCGTAGGGTCGAAATTTTGCAAAAGCCGGAAAGAATCATTTCCTTGGCGCCGAGCAATACGGAATTGTTGTTTGCCTTAGGTCTTGATGAACGCATTGTAGGTGTGACAGAATATTGTAATTTTCCGCCGGCAGCCTTGGCAAAACCCAAGGCAGGCAGTTTTTCCGAGCCCTATCTGGAACAGATCGTTACCCTGGAGCCTGAACTGATCATTGCCTCTGAATTGGCAATCACTGCTGAAAAGCTGCAGCAACTTGAAGAGTTACAGCTGCCGATCCTTGTTCTGCATCCGGCCGGTTTTGAAGAGGTATGCCAAACGCTGGAACTGCTGGGTTCTGTCACGGGTGAGAAGAGGGCCGCCCGGCAACTGATAACTGAAATGCAGGCCCGGGTGGAGGCTGTACAGGAAAAGCTGCAGCAGCTCCCCGATACAAGAGAAAGAATCAGGGTTTATTACCAGGTATACCATGATCCGCTGATGACCGCCGGCGGCACCTCAATCATTCATGAAATTATCGAAATGGCCGGTGGGAAAAACGTTTTTGCAGAGGTGGAGGCTGCCTATCCCAAGATCAGTTCTGAAGCTGTAATCGAGCGCGATCCGGAAATTATTCTTTTTCCCAATACCCATGGCACGGCTGAGGTTCCCGTTTCGGAAATAGTCGACCACCCCGGTTGGGGCACGATCACGGCCATCCAAAAGGGAAGAATTTTTGGCCTTGATCCGGACAGAATTTCGCGCCCCGGCCCGCGTTTGGCCGGAGCGGTGGAGGAGCTGGCTAAAATTTTTTATCCTGAGCTATGGGAGGACTTTGCTGGAAATCATTCTGGTGAAAATTCAAATTAACAGGGTCCAGGAAATTTTTCATACCCTGTATGTTGAAGGAGTAGTATCAGCTACCGCCATCTTAAAAGAAATGCAGTTTCCTGGTATATGTTCACAGTGTTGATGGCTGGAAACTTTTACAGTAAAAAAATTTTGGCTGCTCAAGGCAGGTATAAACATAACGGCGGGGCAGGCTGTATACCACGTTCCTCCTTGAGATGAAGCGACGCCGGGCAGGTTTTGAGGTGAAGTGGGCATGTTTAAAGAACAGACACAGTTTTTGCCGGAAAAAGAATTTTTGCAAGCGGGCCGGCGCAAGAAAATTTTATTGCTGGTCCTCTGTGCATTGCTGTTCCTTACCTTTATCTATTCTGCCGGTATAGGGGCGGCTTCTTTCGGCAAAAAAGAAATTATCTGCATCCTGTTGGAAAAGCTTACCGGCCGCCCTTTTCCGGGGGTGCAGGTTACAGCGGCCCAAAGGGATATTTTTTTCCAGATTCGCCTGCCGCGGGTTTTCTTAGCTGCCCTGGTCGGTGCTTCCCTGGCAGTGGCCGGTGCAACATTTCAGGGTTTTTTTCGCAACCCCCTGGCCGATCCCTATATTATCGGGGTTTCCTCCGGGGCAGCCCTGGGGGCCTCTTTTGCTGTTGTTTCGGGCCTGTCCTTGGGCCTGGCCGGCTTTAGCGCTGTGCCCCTGCTGGCTTATGCCGGGGGTCTGGCAACCATGATTTTAGTTTACCGTGTTTCTCGCCAGGGTGATACTGTGCCCATATTGATGCTGCTTTTGGCCGGTATTGCAGTCAGCGCGTTTCTTTCAGCGCTCGTTTCGCTGTCTGTCTATTTTGCCGGGGAACGCTTGCATCAGGTTGTTTTTTGGATGATGGGCGGCTTGGGTGCCGCCAAATGGAGCTATGTCCGGCTGATGATCCCTTATTTTTTGGCGGGGTTTGGCATTATCTATTACTTTGCCAAGGAGCTGAATGCCTTGCTGCTCGGGGAGGAAACTGCTTCTTACTTAGGCATTGATGTGGAAAAACTGAAAAAAATTTTTCTGGCAGCGGCATCTTTGTTGGTGGCGGCGGCAGTTTCTACTAGCGGCATTATCGGTTTTGTAGGGTTGGTGGTTCCACACATGGTCCGGCTGGTAGCCGGCCCGGATCACCGTTTTCTTTTACCGGCTTCTGCCTTGTGCGGGGCCATTTTACTCATCGGCGCCGATACCCTGGCCCGCACCATTATTGCCCCGGCGGAACTGCCGGTGGGGATTATCACGGCGTTATTGGGAGCGCCTTTCTTTCTCTATTTGTTGCGCCAGCGAAGAAAAATTAAATATTTTGATGCTGCCTGAATTTCTTAGTAAACAAAGCATATTTGTTTTGCATCATTAAACAAAGTAACTTTTATTAAAGGAAGCCGGCAACCTTTCGGCGGCAGACAGACTATTTCTTAACAAGGGCAGGTGTTCAGGATGGGGTAAAACTGAAGGTTTGTGAGTTGACAATTGAGTTCGGGGCCTTTAAAGCCCTCCAAGGATTAAGCTTTACACTGCCCGGGGGTGCTTTTACAGCACTGATCGGTCCCAACGGGGCCGGAAAATCAAGTTTGTTGCGCTGCATCGGCCGGGCCCTGCAACCCTCCCGGGGGGCGGTGTACCTGGATGACAAGGATTTGCAAAAACTGCCCTTGGGGGAAACGGCCCGCACAATGGCTGTTGTTCCCCAGGATACAAGCGTAGATTTCGACTTTTCCGTCCGGGAACTGGTCATGATGGGGCGCTATCCCCACCAGGGGCGTTTTCGGGGGGGCAATGCAAAGGACAGAAAAATTGTGCATGAAGCTCTCGTCGCCACCGGAATTACACATTTAGCTGCAAAGTCGGTAACACAGCTCAGCGGGGGCGAACGGCAACGGGTCATTATCGCCCGTGCCCTGGCCCAGGAACCGGAACTGCTGCTGTTGGATGAACCCACGGCTAATTTGGATATCAATTTTCAGGTGGAATTTTTAGAGCTGCTGCACAAGCTGAACCGCACGAAGGGGATTACAATATTGGCAGCAATTCATGATCTAAACTTAGCTGCGCAGTATTTTGCCTCCTTTGTGCTTTTGGCGGATAAAAAGGTTTTGGCGATCGGCAGGCCGGAGGAGGTTTTAACGCCGGAAAATATTTATAATTCCTATGGCACAGCGGTGGCTGTTCAGCGCAACCCCTTGCATGGCAAGCTCGGTATTACAGTGCTTAAACAGCGGGACAACGAGGAAAAAACAGGTGGAAACAAGAACATGAAAATTCATGTCATCGGGGGAGGGGAAGAGGCTGTTTCCGTCCTTTCCCAGCTTATAGAAGCCGGTTATCAGCTAGCGGTTGGTCCGGTAACCCGCGCGGACAGCAGCTATCAGTTTGCAGCTTATCATCATCTACCGGTGATTACCCTGCCGCCCTTTTCCCCGATTACCGATCTTTGTTACAACAGGCATCTGGCGATGATGAAGGAAGCCGGGGCCGTTGTGGTGCCCTCCATTTCTTTCGGGCCGGGGAATCTGCGCAATTTAGAGGCAGTTGCCGAACTTTGTCCTTTGCTGCCTGTCTATTTAATAGACGAGGAGCCCCTGCATACCCGCGACTACACTACGGGGCAGGCCCGTGTCCTTTATGAAAAAATGAGGAAAAAAGGGGCCCGCACCTTTTCCAGCTGTGAAGAACTGCTGCTTTATTTGGAGGCTGAAAAAGCGTATGCTTGAACTAAAAGAAAAGGTTTTCATATCCTGGAGTGCAGGGAAAGACTGTTATCTGGCCCTGCTTAAAGCCTGTGCAGCCGGCCTGGACCCCGGCGCGCTGGTAACCTTTGTAAGCGAAGAAGGACACAGTATGGCGCATGGGCTGCCCCGGGAAATATTGACTAGGCAGGCCCAGGCTTTGGCCATTCCTTCTGTAAGGGTGCCTGTTACCTGGCAGGGCTATGAAAAGGGTTTCCAGCAGGTGGCGGGCCGGCTGCGGCAAAAAGGTTTTACCGGTGGGGTTTTCGGCGATATCAATCTTGTTGCCCACCGCCAATGGGTGGAAAATGCCTGCGCTCAAGCCGGTCTGAAAAGCTATTTGCCTCTTTGGGGCATGGCCGAAGAAGCAGTGGTAGCCGAACTGCTGCAAAAAAAGGCCCGGCTGCTTATTGTTGCTTTACGGGCCGATCTGGTAAAGGAAAAATGGCTGGGCCGGTTTTTAAACAAAGAGTTTATTCAGGAATTAGAAGCAAACGGCTTATCCCCTTGTGGCGAAAACGGTGAATACCATACCTTGGTTGTCGACGGGCCGCTTTTTAGGCAAAAATTAAAAATAAATTTTTTGGGGCACAGGCAGGAAAAAAGGCACTTGTTTTTGGAGTATAATTTTTGAAATAGAAGCAAATATAAGCAGCGTTGTAGCAATGAATGATTCTTGAAAATATATCGTTGGTGTTAAAGTGATCTTTGAAATTAGATAAAAATATTTTAAAGATGTGTTTTGTTAACCTTTTTTACCTGCCCGGGCCACAAATTAGAAAATATTAAGGTCTGCTGTGAAATACGGCAGCGTTTATTTAAAACAGGAAAAAGCCATTACCTTTTTTACCCTGCTTTCTTCAGCTATTTTTCCCAGTGATCAGGTTTGTAGGGGTTCCTGCAGGGATTTAACCTTTTCTGCAAAAAAATCTGTCAGTGATTCGGCAATCTCCTCTGTGAAGCCTTCGCCATAAACACGGTAAGAAGGCTTTTCCGGATCAGGAAGAACGAGCGCCCAACCGTCAGGGTAATAAAACTTTAAACCGTCAAGCATTTCCACCCGTGCCGCTTGCCTGGGGGTATCCTGTACCAGCCTGCGCATTACCCGGCCTTTTTGGCCCCAGGGACACGGTATCTCTTTTTTACGCAGGGTGATTTCCGGTATTTCACTTTTTAGGGTGGAAAGACTTTTGCTGCCACGGGACAGGCTCTGCATAATTTTCAGCAGTGCAGCCAGGGCGTCTATTTGCAGAAATTCTGTGGGATAATAAGTTTTATTTTTATAATCGTTTATTTCACGTATTTTTTCCTGAAAATGACGGGGGAATGTTTTGCTGCGTAAAACCCTGGCCCGCTTTTTTTTTGCTAACTGGTCATGAATCCAGGAAGCTGAAACAGGCTGCACCAGTGACGATGTTTTTCCTGATTCCAAAATGAGCAGGGAAAGCAGGGCCTGATAAAGTTCACCTGCCACCTCACTGCCTTCTTCGTCAAAAAGGATCATTTTTTCCCCGCCGGGTGCAATCCAAAAACCCAGATCAACTTCATTCCGGATGATGCTTTGCGCAATGTCCTTTTTGTAAACAGCAAAGTCTTCTTCTTTCCAAGAAGTAAGTTTTGCCTTACCCGGGGGATGAAAAAAGATGAGGTTGCAATTTAGCTCTTCCAGCAAGGGAATTAAAATCTTTTGTAGATGCGGGGGGGGAAAGGCGGCCAGAACAGTGAAGCCGGCCTCCTGAATCTCTTTTTGGGACAGGCTAGTCAGAACTGTGGAAATATAAAGATCGTTAAAGTCATCAATTTTTTTAACCATTCCTAACTGGTCCTTCCGCGCCCGTGGAAAATCATCTCTAAAAAATGTTTGTTCCAGGTTGCGTTCCCGGGCCTGTGAAAGATGAAACCCCTCTTGATCGAAAAAACGGATGGTATTGTAGTCGTGGTGCGAAGCGCTGGAATGAACATAGATGCCTCCTTCCGCCTGCAGACCGGTAATGCCCAAACGAGTCACCGGGATAATTGTTTCACCGATATCCAAAACCTTGGCCCCGGCGGCCCTTAAGCCTACAGTCAGGGCCTCTTTTAACAACTGTGACGGCTTCCAGGAGTCTCCGCCAATTACTACCGGAACGTTGCCCCCCAGCATAAAAGCAAAGGCAGAACCCATTTTTACAGCATTTTCCGGTGTCAGATCCCCGTTTAATTCGCCCCGGGCCCCGTCAGTGCCAAATAGTGAACGTCGAAATTGATTGCCCCAAATAAGGTTATTGCTGACCAAGGCGCCGCTTTCAATTCTCTTATAGGGCCAGATTCTGACCTCGGGTTTTAATGTCGCCCGATTTTCCACGATGCTTCCTTCGCCGATCACTGCCCCTTCATAGACAGCAGCCCCGTCTTCCAGGCGGGTGTCACCGGCCAAAACTCCCCCCCGAACAACAGCATTACGGCCTAAGGTTACCCGTGACCAGGTTATACCCCTTTTAATAGAAGCCTTATCATAGATATTGTTGTAGGCCCCCAAAACGGTATAGGCGCCAATTTGAACATGGGCGCCAATGAAAGTGCCCTTGCCGATATACAGCGGGGGCTGCAGCAAGGCCTCTTCATCCAAATAGACTCCTTCAGCAAGCCAGATCCCCGGTTCCTCTTCTTTTGCCGGCAAGTCGATCTTTACCTTTTTCTTTAAAATATCATAATGCGCAAAACGATATTGTTCCAGATTGCCGATATCACACCAGTAGCCGGGCAGCACACAACCATAAAGGGGCCGGCCTTCTTCCATCAACAGGGGGAAAAGATCACGGCTGAAATCAAATTTTTTGCCCGGGGGAATATAGTCAAGAACCTCCGGTTCCAAAATATAGATGCCTGTATTCACTGTATCGCTAAAAACCTCTCCCCACCCGGGCTTTTCCAAGAAGCGAATAATCCTTCCTTCGTCGTTGACCATGACAACGCCGTATTCCAAAGGGTTTTCCTGGGGGGTCAAAACAATGGTTACCAGGGCTTTTTTCCGGCGGTGGAATTCAATTGCCGCCGTCAAATCTATGTCAGTCAGGCAATCACCGCTGATTACCATAAAAGTATCATCCAAAAAAGAAGCAGCATTTTTAACACTGCCGGCTGTACCCAAGGGTTTATCTTCCAGGAAATAGCTAAACTTGGTGCCTGCAGGGGACTGTTCACCAAAGTGATCCTGAATTTGCTCGGGAAGATATTGCAAGGTGACAGCTAAATCCTGTAAATTGTGTGCCGCCAAGAGTTCCACGATGTATTCCATCATGGGCTTATCCATCAAGGGAACCATGGGTTTGGGCCGGTCGCAAGTCAGGGGGCGCAGCCGGGCACCCTCACCGCCAGCCATAATTACAGCCTTCAAAACAAATCAGCTCCTTTTCTTATTAAATTGCACTGAAATTATTATCCCCCCAATTAAAAAGATTAAGCCCTGGTTTGGGCTTTGGTCTGTTTTTTGCATCTATTTTTATTAACATAGCACTTACCGGCGTAGCACTGCTTTATTAACGCAGTACTGCAAAGGAGATATTTACTAGCATATATTTAACATGACATTATCATAGAATAACTACACAGCTGCGGAAAAGCTGCTTGACAAACGTAATAATTGATGTTAGAATTACTTTTGTCTGCAAGATATAAAAATAATCACAGTTTATTCATAATTTAAGTCCTAATAGGGAAACATAAATGTTATCAAAAAAGCAGACGTGGGTTAGTCTTTAAAGTATCGGCGCGGGGTGGAGCAGTCAGGTAGCTCGTCGGGCTCATAACCCGGAGGTCGTAGGTTCAAATCCTACCCCCGCAACCAGCAAACAATCAGCTATTTTATATAAATAAAATGTCCAGGCTCTTATTTGGTTAATCTGCAGAAGGTTAACCAAATAAATATTTGCATGTCTAAACAGCATGCTCCGGATTGATTTTTTTTGTTATTGGCTCACGTAGCTCAGTCGGCAGAGCGTATCCTTGGTAAGGATAAGGTCACCGGTTCGATTCCGGTCGTGAGCTCCATGGCGGTGTAGCTCAGCTGGTTAGAGCATACGGCTCATACCCGTAGTGTCCGGGGTTCGAATCCCTGCGCCGCCACCAGCCATTTTTTAGTATTGTGTAAACCCCTTCCGCAATCATCCCGCATAAATATTATTTGATGAAAATCGACGCAGTGCAAAAAAATAGTGAGGTAACGGAGGGTTTATTTTTTTATTTAATTACTGGTTAATACCAACTTGAAGGCACAGAAAAATTGGGTAAAAAGGGAGGATTTAAGGGACAATGGCCAAGAAAAAGTTTGAAAGGACCAAACCGCACGTTAACGTGGGTACGATTGGTCACGTTGACCATGGCAAGACCACACTGACTGCGGCGATCAC
>JBMNNQ010000017.1:0-21469 GCA_050942615.1 Dethiobacteria bacterium
CCATCAGCTTATAATCGGCGATGCAAGGGACATTAGTAAAATTCAAAATGAAAGTGTTGATTTAGTTATCACGTCGCCACCCTACCCGATGATTAAAATGTGGGATGAAATATTTTCGTGTCAAAACCCACAGATTAAAACCTTGCTGGCAAACAATGAAGGCAGTAAGGCATTTGAATTAATGCACCAGGAATTAGATCGGGCGTGGGGGGAAGTTGCGCGGGTTTTGCGCCAAAAAGGTATCGCATGCATCAATATTGGTGATGCCACGCGCACAATAAACGGGCTTTTCCAACTGTTTACCAACCATTCCAGGATACTACAATATTTTATAGCAAAAGGTTTTGTGGCTCTGCCATGCATAATCTGGCGAAAACAGACTAATGCCCCCAACAAATTTATGGGTTCTGGCATGTTGCCCCCCGGGGCCTATGTTACGCTGGAACATGAATATATACTAATTCTGCGCAAAGGCGGCAGGCGGCTATTTAGAACCCCCCCGGAAAAACAAACAAGGCAAAACAGCGCGTTTTTTTGGGAAGAACGAAACGTGTGGTTTTCTGACATTTGGAGTGACCTGAAAGGGGCCAGCCAAAAGCTGGAGAATGTTAAAACAAGAAAACGGAGTGCCGCCTTCCCTTTCGAACTGGCGCACAGGTTAATAAACATGTTTTCAGTTAAAGGGGATACGGTGCTGGACCCCTTCCTCGGCACAGGTACAACAATGTTAGCGGCCATGTGTAATGAAAGAAACTGCA
This sequence comes from Dethiobacteria bacterium, assembly GCA_050942615.1. Taxonomy (GTDB): domain Bacteria; phylum Bacillota; class Dethiobacteria; order DTU022; family UBA8154; genus JAAZMI01. The sequence goes on from JBMNNQ010000017.1 coordinate 759, forward strand.
TCGGTGTGGAAATTGACGGCAGCCTTGAGGATGTGATTACACACAAACTTCACGACACCGTGAATTTTTCCAATGAGGTAATTACCAGTAGAATAAAAGGACATTTGGAATTTGTGAACAATAGAATAGCCGGCGGGAAGAAGATTAAACACACCAATGAATATTACGGGTTTCCTGTTGTTACCAAACAAGAAATCAAGCTTCAGCTGAATTTGTTAGACAGTATTCAGAAAAATAGCAATCGTGACTATACTGTTTATTATAAGGGCCGGGCATCAAATGGGGACGGTTAACATCATTTTGGTTCCATAACGGCCTTAGACAACGTTAATGTATCCTTACCGGAGGGCAAAATAATTGGCTTGTTTGGCCCCAACGGGGCGGGCAAATCTACACTTCTTAAATCGGCAACCGGACTAATACGCCTTAGCAGCGGCCGGGTTACAGTGGATGGAAAAACACCGCAACAAAGGCGCGCCCGGCTGGCGTACCTGCCGGAACAAAATACACTTCCGTTAAATTGGACTATTAGACGCGCTGCAGAATTTTACCGGGCTTTTTTTGCCGATTGGGATAATGAACGCTATGAAAGGCAGTTGGATTTTCTTAACCTAACAGACGATATGCGATTTACCCGGATTTCTAAGGGGCAACGGGCCAAGGCCAGACTGGTTTTAGCCCTGGCCCGCAGGGCACGCTATATTCTGCTGGATGAACCTTTTTCCGGGGTTGATATCCTGGCCCGGGAAGAAATAAGTAAAGCCCTGGTCCGCGACTACAGTGAAGGGCGACAGACCATCGTTGTAGCGACACACGAAATTGACGAGAGCGAAAACCTTGTGGAACATATTGTTTTTATGGATAATGGCCGGGTTACCGTTTGGGGCGATGCTGACGAACTGCGTCACCAGGAGGGTAAGTCCATAGTGGCTATCATGAAGGAGGCGTTCCGGCATGACGGTAAATAGATGGAATATGTTTAAACAGTTATTCCGGAAAGACTGGGAACAGGTAAAGACGGAAATCTATTTCGTCCTGGCCTTGACGCTGACCATAAACCTGGTTGTCAACATTTTAAACATCCGGCAGGCTGTACCGCTATTTGTTTTTATTTTTATGGCCCCTTTTTTAGTGCCCCTTTACTCTGCTGTGCAGCTTTTTCGCCGGGAATGGTCTGGTGGCACCATCTATCTGTTGCTTTCCTTGCCTCTGGGCGGTTTTCTCATTTTCCTCTCCAAACTGCTGGCCGTCTTGTTGGAGTTTATTATCCAAATTACAGCTGTCTTTGGCCTGACCATTGTATTTGTTTGTCTGTCCGGCACCGCCGATCCCCACCTAACCTTTAGTTTCGCTGATTTTTTCCATGCCGGCGATATATTACAGGCACCGTATATACATGCACTGGGCATGACCTCTTTAACCATGCTCGGCGGGTTGGCGCTGGTCACTGCTGCAATTTTCTTCAGCCAATCGCTGGGCCGGTTAGTGCCAAAATACCAGGATTTAAGCGCCTTTGTCTTTTTCTTGCTATCCCTTTGGGGTGCAATAAAGGTTGCAGTGGTCCTCGGCAGTGCAGCGATTCCTTTTTCAACAGCCCCTCCGGAACCCGCACTGATCTGGCAGGTAGCGTTCTTTTTATTAGGCATTGAGTTGGTAATCACAGGCCTGTACCTTGCTGCCGCCGCTTATATTTACGATACAAAGCTTGAACTATAACAGCAAGGATATTTATGCATGAATCCATAATTTATTTTAGGCTGCTGGGGGCCTGCTGTAGCTGTTATAAGGCTACTTATGAAGCTATTTTGCCTCCAAATTGATCCTGAAGCAGATTTTTAGGGGTTGAACCGGGCAGGCGCTATCATTGGTTTAAAAAATGGAATGGGAAGGATTGAATGCACGAATAAAGAAATATGTTAAACATGAATATTAAAACAGACCGTCGATGACAAACATGATAAACCGGGGAACACCCTTCCTGGCAAACAAAGGGTACCACTGTGTTTGTACCTGTTTGTTTCACTTCCATTCCAACCTGGTAAAAAACTTATTGGACAACAGCAGCAGTATACCGATAATTATGATGTTGACAGCGGCAATACCGGCAAAAACCAGCACTGGATTCTGGAATACGAAGGCTAAAATTCCCCCTAAGATTGCCCCGGGTAATAAAAGCAGCAGCACTTGCAGCATTAGAAACAGGGGGTACAAGGCTTTTTGGTCCAGGGCATGGGGAAAAACGATCCGTATTATAAAGTTGGCGCCCAGGTTTAGAGTATAAAAACTGACACCAAAGATGGACATGATGATTATTGTTGGCAGCGGTACTTTAAGCAAAATTCCCAGGGGGATGTTCAGTGCTAAAATATTGGCGCTCATGCGCAGTATATCTGTCAAATTGCTGGCAATTATTTTTAGCAGGTTGGATGTAGGAACCAGAAAAATATACGGTTTTGCCAATTCATGTTGTGCGGCGTTGGATGCTGAAAAGATGAAAATAATGTAGGCAATGATTCCATTGGTGGTATAAACAGCAGTTAAGCCTGCGGTACCTTTGGCGGCAAAAACGCCCACAGCTATCCCTGCCAGCAAAAATATAAGTGTCCAAAAGCCCAGGTAAGGGTGGATATCACTGCGGCTGTACTCAACCTTGCTGCGCCATAAAAACGCCCAGGGCCCGCTGCCCATTTTTTTGACGGAAAGTTTCTTTTTGCTGAAAGGAAAGGATGAACTTGTTCTTTTCTGCATGCTGGCTTTCTGTTTTCTGCGCAGGGCCCGTTGTTCAGTGGCCTGAAGGGTATCTTCATAGTAGTCGTCTGCTGTGCAGTATGCAAGGGTTATACAGCAGGCTAAAAATAAAAATTGCAGAACAAGGCCGAAGATGCTCCATGCACTGTAGCCGGTAACAGCTGTCATAAAGACTGCTTTGCTCCAGCCAATTACAGGCAGGTAATTAAGCCAGGATGCGTTCAAACCCTGCAGTAGTCCTTGTAGGGGATCCCCTTTGGCGACAGTAAAAAAAGCAAGATAAAGCACAAAAACAGCGGCCAGGGCGAAGATGGTCTGCTGCAAATGCCGGTGAAGCCCGTATTTACTGCCGGCTGCAAAAATCAAAAAGTTTAAAGGCGCAATTACTAGAAACAAGCTCACAAAGCCCAGGTACAGAAAAGGAAAATATTGCAGGTTAACCGCTGTAATATTTAAAATCAGGGGCATCAAAGCTAAAATAAAAAAGCTGTAAAGGAAAATATGTGACAAGCTTTGCTTCACCATGCTGTAAAGCAATATCTTTTTGGGGGAAACGGGGGCCGGGAACAGCAGGTGTACATCCCCCATCGTAAAAAAGGTAGAAGATTCAAGTGTGCTGCGATACAAGGAATAAAGAAAAAACACGGTAGCCAGTCCGAAAAAACCGGCCCCGATTATTTGGGGACCTAAATGCGCATGAACTTCCGGGGGGGTTCGGTATCTGAGCACTATATTAAAGACGAGGGCCCCGATCCAGATTAAATAAAGAAGATAGACCCCTAAGCGTCTGGGGTTACGCTTAATCTCTGTGAAATGGTTGGCTATGATCCAGCAATCCTTTTGGACCAGGAGTTTGAATTCATTCATCCCTGGTCACCTCTAAAAAAAATTCTTCTAAGGAAACGTTTTCGCTGTTTTCAAGTTTTCTCTTCATTTCTTCCATCGCTATATCTACAATGATTTTTCCTTGCTTCATCACCAGAACCCGGCCGCAGAGGTTTTCGATACTGTCCAATAAGTGGGTGCTTACTAAAACTGTCTTTTGTTGTTTGCTTAGTTCTTTAAAAATTAATTTGGCTTCCCGGATCGACTTGGGGTCCAATCCGATCATCGGTTCGTCAAAAAGGTATAAATCGGGTTCCGGTAGCAAGCCGCAACAAATAGAAACCTTTTGCTTCATGCCTTTGGAAAGCTCCTTGGCCAGTTTATCCTTTTTACCCCATAGGTCAAAACGTTCCAGCAACCGTTCTGCTTTACCTCCAAAATCAGCTACATCGTAGGCATAGGCAATAAACTGCAGGTGTTCCCATACTGTCAACATGTCGTACAGTTCCGGAACCTCCGGCACATAGGTGAATTTTTTCTTGGCCTCCAAGGAGGTGTGGGGAAAGTTGGCGACAGTAATGTTGCCGTTATTTTTACGCAGTAGCCCCACGACAGTTTTAATGGTGGTGCTTTTGCCGGCCCCATTAGGCCCCAAAAGCCCTACAATATCGCCCTGGTTAAGTTTAAAGCTAACATCGTTTACAGCAACAATGTTTCTGTATCTTTTGGTCAAGTTTTCTACTTTTAGCATCATAACCTCTTCTTTCAGCCGGGCAAACAAGGGGCCGGGGGTGTTAGGGGGGCCGGTTTTCTTGACATCAAATAAGTTTGCCGCAATTAGCGCCCAGCTTTCATCCAGCTGCTTGTGTACAATGCATTGTCCTGGTTGTTCTCTGTTTGTTCTTTGGAAATCGGCTTCTGTTTGCACTCTGAATATATCCAAATTAATTATACCTTAATTCCAGCCGTATTTGCTGTCCCGGCACTAGAATTATAAAAAAACCACCACGATGCAAACGTTGGGACATCCAGAGCGCCGGTCGCTGCTTCAAACGCAGGACGGTTCTTTTTTTGACGGCTGCTCCCCTTTATTTTATAATCTAAAAAGGGTGAGGTGAAAAACAATGTCACGGGCAGGGACGCCCGCGGTTATGAAATTTATTGCTGAAAAAATTGGCCTGGACACCTATATAAACATTATGGATCAATATTATCCCTGCCACGATGCAGTAGGGCACCCGGTCTTAGGGCGGCGTATTAGCAATGCGGAATACAGCCGGGCCTTGGAAACGGCCCGAAACTTTGGCTTAACCCGTTTGCTGCAGAAAAAGTGACTGTAAACACGAACAAACACGGGGATGATTTTCTGTTTGCGCACCCAAACACGTGCACAAACCTTGGGACGGTTTTTTGTTTGTGCACCAGGTAGCAGCTTTTTAAACACTGGGAAGGCAGATTGTGTGAAAAGGCGCCAAAAAAGTGGCGATTCATTTATAGGTAGGAAAAGGGGAAAGGGGTACAAGGTTTATGACCCAAGGGGGCAGCGGTTTGGCTTACGAAAACCCCCATTATAGAAAAGTCAGGGGCTTTCATCTTATCTTGGTAAGTTGCAGTTATTGCAAAGCTAACTTTGCATTATATCAAAAAGTGGGCAAAGGGGTACTGCTGAGGATGTATGTGGACAGAATTGTTAAAAGTGCCATAAATTTGTCATCAAAACCCGGCGCTTTATTTTGTCCTGTTTGCAAAAAACAGCTGGCTACCAGGGTTACCCTGAAAAGAAAAAATAAAGAGGCGTATATCATGATCAGGGGTGCCTTTAACTACAGAACGCCGTGATCAACTGCTGGTTTAAATGTTTTCAAAATTAGCCTGCGCTTTGATACTAACGCAAAACATTACAAAACAAATTATTGCCGGCCTACCTGCGAATAAAGGTGACGTGTTCGATCTGATCGCGTTTAGGCAGGTAGTCTACCTCAAGGCCTAAAATGCGGGCGATGATCCCGGCCGGGACAAAATAGGTGCCTGTTTTTTCTTGCAGGAACAGCGTGCTGATGGGTGTTGTTACTGTTTGGCCCTTTTGGGTGTTGGTGGTGGTAAGCTGCAGGGCTGTGCCATCAATAATTATTTCTGTACCCCCCGGGCTTTGCAGGGCAATTTTTTTCAGGCTGGGGAAGATACTGACTTCTACACCGAAGGCATCATAGAGAAAGTCGACTGGTACGAAGACCCGGCCAAAACAGGTTTCTGGTGCAGGGCTTATTTTTGCCGGTTGCCCATCCTTAATGTAGCTTTCCTGGCCAATGAAAAGAACGGCTTGTTGAGCGGGTTTTGGTTTTTTGAGAAAAACAGTCTGCAGGTTGTGGGAAAGCCCCCCGTCTGCGGTGATTCCAACATTATAGCAGCCGTATTTTTCAGCGTTTAAAACAAATTCCGCTTTGCCACGGTCAAAGTCATTTTGTACGGCTACCTTCAGGCCTGCCGGAGTATCCAGCCGGTAGCCTTTAGTTATTTCCCAGGTTGGCCGGCCTTCTTGGTCGGCCAAGGTTAACTCTACCCGGGCCCTCAGGTCATCAATTATTATTTCTGGTATAATTTTCACCGGATCGCCGGCTATATAGATGGGTATGCTTTTTTGCAGTCCCTTGCCGGAGCCGATATAGGAAACGGTGGCGGTGGCCAGGCCCCCTTTACCCTTTTCTGTTAACAATGCTTTGCCGGCTGCAGCATTTTCCAGCCGTAGCAGATCGGGTCGATCAGTTGAAAAAATAAGATTGCGCTCCTCGGCCGGCGAAGGAATTTTGGTGATATTGTTTTCCCCGCGGAGGATAACATCCAGTTCTAACCGGCCGGGTCGTGCAGGATCTTTACTAAGGCGCAGGAAGGGTTCTTCACCTTCCTGTACCGCCAGATCAACACCGGTAACGGCCCCTAATTCCCGTGCACAAACAATGCTGTGGGCGGAAACACTGCTTTCCGGCAGGGTGGCTTTGACGACATAATCGCCAATTTTATCTGCTGTGAAGTTTACGACAAAGTTTCCTGCCGGGTTTGCAGTGATGCTGAAATTTTTTTCGGCCGGCGGAGTTTTTCCCTTGTTGTTGTCAGGCCCGGATATTAAAATTTTCAGCTGTTTTCCAATGTTATTTTCCGCTTGGCAGTCTGCAGCAACTTTATTGCCGTAAGCGTCTTCAACTGTAAACTCTGCTGCAGCCAGACCACCAGCCTCCAGGAAAAGGCGTTTCTGTGCGGTAAAAAGGGTTGCCGGGCTGCCGGGGCGGACAGTGACTGCGATTTCGTCTTGAAAAGGGCCTGCCAGAACGCTGTAGCTATAAAAACCGGCTTTGGTTTTTTGCAGCTGCAGGCGGGCTGTTCCCATGGCATCTAGTGTACAGATCCCGGCTAACTGCGGTTCTCCGCCGTCGAAGGACTCGAAGAAAGCTGCATCCTCGCCGGGCAAAAGTGGGAACCCGTCTTTTGTTTGCAGGGAAAGAACAAATTTTTCCCCCGCCGTAACCTGCGCCGGTGCCTTTAAATTAAGCAACCCGATCGCCGGTGCTGCAACTGCTGTTTCTGCAGTTGCTGTCCCTGCAACAACTGCAGGGGCGTTGCTGGTAGTTGAACCGGTTGCAGGCGCTGTGCAATCAGTTTTTATGATTGAATTTGTGCCGGATGCCGCTTCACTGTTATTTACCGCAGTTGCGGCAGTTGCATCCCCAGGCTTTTCAGTGGAAAAATAGGTGGGCAGGTAATACCTTGCCCCAGTTGTCTCCAGCCCTGCTCCGGCCAGGGCTTCTGCTGGTGTCCAGGAAATATATAATATGCCCAGGGCCGCTATGGTAATGCAAACAGTTTGCATAACTTTTCTGTAAAATAAAGCCGAAAAAACATGCAAATAATCCTTCATTGCTGTTCACAGCCTTTCTGGTTATAAATTCCACACAAACAGCGTAATTCTGTCCTCCATATTTTATTAACGTAACAATGCAGTAAAAAGATATGCCGGCAGGGAAATATTTGTTGTTCGGCTTTCATTTTTTAGTGAAAAGGTCCCAGTTTGTTTCTGAAATTAATCTTTAATTGCCCGCTGCTGACAGGCCTGTTATAATTTAGTCAGCGCGTTTAGTTTCTGTTTAGGTCTGATTTTGTCATTATTTGTTTATCCCAGCCCGCTACCCTTGTGCAGTTTTGCAGGGGGGGCTTTGAAAACAGGTTGAACTTCAGGAAGGAGAATTTTATGCATGATCAGGATTTAGAACAGCCCCTGGCTGCCAGGGAACAGGCTGCCAACCGCCGCCAACCTGCAGCTGGGCAAAAGCCGGTCTTATATTTTATGCTGGTTATTCTTTTATGGGTGGGGTTGGTGGGGGGCGGCTATTTTGCTGTGCAAAGGCAGCTGCAAAGATCGGAACAATTTTTTGCCGGGCAGCTGAACGAGTTGCGGGCGGACAACCAGCGTCTTACCACCGAAATTGTAGGCGCCATGCAACTATTTGAACAAGAGCTCAGCGGTTCACGGGTGGAAATGCAACAGCTTCGCCAGGAAATGGAAATGATTCAGGAAGAACTGGAACTAACGGGCGAATCACTTACCGGTACCGATGCTACGCGCCAAAGCCTAACCGAACGCATTACTGAACTGGATCGGCAGCTGACCGGTTTGCAGGAACAACTAAAAAAATTGGAGGCTGCGGTGCGTGCGTTATAAACTTCAGGTTTTTTTCATGCTTTTGCTGGCCCCTTTTTTAGGGATGGGGCTCGCCGGTGCTCAGTGGCCTCCTTTCCCCTGGAATGAAATGGAAAGCCTGGTACTACAGGATGAAACGTGGCGGGCAGAGGCCGATCAGATTTCAGGCCAGTTGTTGGCTTTTAAAGAATCGCTAAGGGAGCTTTGCTCTACCGCCGGCAATTCGCAACAGCTGATCAGCATGATCCGCCAGGATGCTCACCGGGAACTGTTGGCTTATGAACAGCAGCACGACCGCCTGCAAGATCTGGTCAAGGCCTCTGCTGAACAGCAGCGTGCTTCCGGAGACATGATCGAACTGGTTCTGGCCAACATGCTGGGTGATCCCGTAGGGCAGACCTTTGGCGAAAATGCTACCATCAAGGTCTATTCCTTGGCAGAGGCGGGTTACCGCGGATATATGGCCAAAGTCAAGTTGCACAATTTACAGGCCTTAAAAATGGTGCTGGCCGGCGACACTGTTAAAAGTAAAGGGGAAACAACCAGCGCTGCCGCCAAGCGCACCGGGGCGGCCCTGGCCATTAACGCCGGAGGTTTTTTTGCCCACGAAGGGCACCTGGTTCCCTTGGGCGCCACGGTGATCGACGGCGAAATAGTTGATTTTTCCAATATTGAAGACCTGAGTTTTGTTGGTTTTAACCGCAGCGGCCAGCTTATCGGCGGGCGGATAGAAACCAAAGAACAGATTATGGCGATGGATATTTTGCACGGGGCCAGCTTTCTGCCCACACTGCTGCAGGGAGGGCAAAAACAGACCATCCCGGCAGCATGGGCCCACACCCGGCATCCCCGCACCCTGATCGGCCACTTTGACAACGGTGATCTGCTTTTTATTGTTATCGACGGGCGCCGGCAAGGCTGGAGCAATGGCGTAACACTGGAAGAAGCCCAAGAAAAACTGCTGGCATTCAAAGTGCGCGATGCCTATAATTTAGACGGCGGTGGCTCCAGCACTTTCTACTACGACGGTAAAGTTCTTAACCGCCCTTCCGACGGTGTTGAAAGGCGGGTTGTAACCAATTTGGTTGTTTTGCCCTGAGCTTTGTTGGCAGTTAGCAGTTGCTGTAAGTTATTAATCCCGCATGTTAACACTGTAAACTGTTAACTACCATGCGTAGGCAGATGATAGATTGAAGGGGTGAACAGATGTCTGGTATAAAAAAAGTGAAAAAAGCAGTTATTCCGGCAGCAGGCTTGGGAACCCGTTTTTTACCGGCTACCAAAGCTCAACCCAAGGAAATGCTTCCGGTTGTGGACAAGCCGACCATTCAATACGTGGTGGAAGAGGCTGTGGCTGCCGGCATTGAGGATATTTTGATTATAACTGGGCGGGGCACGCGGGCGATTGAAGATCATTTTGATTATAGTGTGGAATTAGAGGCGCTTTTGGCTGAAAAGGGGCGGCAGGCAGAGTTGCAGATGATCCGGGCTATTCCTGAAATGGCGCAGATCTACTATGTGCGGCAAAAGGAGCCCTTAGGGCTGGGGCACGCTGTCTACTGTGCCCGGAAATTTGTTGGGCAGGAGCCTTTTGCGGTGTTATTAGGGGATGATCTGATAAACAGTGCAGTGCCCTGCATTGGGCAGCTAATGGCAATTCATGCTAAAAAAGGCGGAACGGTGCTGGGTGTGCAGCCGGTAGCCTGGCAGGCGGTACATAAATATGGTATTGTCAAAGGTACTGCGGGGATAGACCCGGGAGCAGAAGGAGCAGGGGAAAGCAATGTGCAAGAAAACAGGGCGGATAAGAACCATGCAGGGAACGACAAGGGGGATCAGGGCCGGCTTTACCGGGTTAAGGGCCTTGTGGAGAAACCAGCCCGTGCGGAAGCACCCTCCAATTTGGCTGTGTTGGGCCGCTATATTTTGAATCCTGAAATATTTGACGTTTTGGCACGCACCAGGCCGGGGGCCGGGGGAGAAGTTCAGCTGACAGATGCCCTGCACGAACTGGCCGCCGCCCAACCGGTCTGGGCCTATTCCTTTGTGGGCAAACGCTACGACGTAGGTGACAAACTAGGTTTTCTGCAGGCCAGCATCGAATATGCACTACAAAGGGACGATCTTGCCCTTGACTTGGCCGCCTACTTACACCGCCTGGCAAAGTAACAGGGGGCCAGGGTGGTAATAATTCTTATATTTGCGGGGTAATAGTCTATGCTGGGGACGTTGGTAAATGTTGCCGCCATCCTTATTGGGGCACTATTGGGCCATTTATTAAAGGCAGGGCTGCCTGAAAGGATTAAAGGCATTGTTCTGCAGGCCGTTGGGCTGTCGACATTTTTGATTGCCTTGAAAATGGTTTTGGAAGGGCGCAACGTTTTAATTATTTTCGGCAGCCTGCTGGCAGGTGCAGTTACCGGGGAGCTTCTGATGTTGGAAGAAAGGTTGCAAAAATGGGGTATGTTCCTGCAGCGGCGTTTTTCTTCCTCAGATGGAGGTACCTTTACGCAGGGTTTTGTCACGGCCAGCCTGCTGTACTGTGTGGGGGCCATGGCCGTAATGGGTTCCCTGGAAAGCGGTTTGACGGGGAACCACGCCACCCTGTTTGCCAAAGCCGTTCTGGACGGCATTTCTGCCATTATGCTTACTGCCAGCCTCGGCCTGGGAGTTGCTTTTTCAGCACTTCCTGTTTTTCTTTATCAGGGGGGGATCACAGTTTTAGCCGGTTCCCTGCGCTATTTTCTTACAGAGGCGGTAATGGCTGAAATGACCGCCACCGGCGGTCTTTTAATTTTAGGGATTAGCCTCAATATCCTGGAAATAAAAGAAATTAAGGTAGGCAACCTTTTGCCCGCCCTGCTTTACGCCTTCATCCTGGCCCTTATTTTCAGCTAAAAAAACGCAACAAACGCAAAGCAGCGGGCCGGGGTGGGGGTGTCAAGGGGCCGGTTCTCCCGGCACATAAATGTCCCCTGTTTGCCCCCCTTCGTTTGGCTGACGTTTGGGGCGCCGTTTTGGAAAGGTTTCGGTTTGGTTCCGCAGCTGCTTTTTATGTGGTAGAATTAAAAGTGTCTGTTGAAAGGTAGTCTTTACTGGTGGCGGGGATTGCTTTTGCCGGTGCTACAGGGGGGAATGTTTTGAAGATCAGGGAGCGACGGCCGGTGGAAATTTTGCAGGAAACTTCCCGCAGCAGCTTTATACAGCAGGCAGGGGCGATGTTCAGCCTGCTACGGCCCCGGCAGTGGACAAAAAACCTGTTTCTTTTGGCCGGACTGGTGTTTTCCGGCAACCTTTTTTGCCCGCCCCTGTTCGGCCGGGCAGTGCTGGCCCTGGTGGCCTTTTGCCTCCTTTCTGGTGCAGTTTACATTATCAATGATATTGTCGACATAGAAGAAGACCGGAAGCATGCCCGCAAACGCCGACGGCCTTTGGCTGCGGGCCGGGTGCAGGTGGGACCGGCCCGGGTTATTTTTCTGCTGTTGTTGGCAGTTTCTTTTTCCTTGGCCCTTGTCCTGGGCAAGTATTTCCTGCTGGTGGCAGCGCTTTATTTTTTGCTGGTTACAGGTTATTCACTGTATTTTAAACATATTGTTATTTTAGACGTTTTTGCTGTGGCCGGCGGGTTTCTGCTGCGGGTTGTGGCCGGCGGGGTGGCTGTTGGCGTTCGCATCTCGCCTTGGTTGCTAATCTGCACGTTGCTACTGGCCCTTTTCCTTGCGCTTACCAAGCGCCGGCAGGAATATATTGTTTTGGGAACAGGCGGCAAGGAGCACCGCCGGGTACTGGCCGACTATTCCGTGGCCTATCTCGACCAGCTGATTGCTGTCGTGACGGCGGCAACGATCATGGCTTATTCCCTCTACACTTTTACAGCCAGTCCCACGCAGGACCTGATGTTGACCATCCCCTTTGTAATCTATGGCATTTTCCGCTACCTTTTTCTGGTGCATCAAAAATCCCTGGGCGGCAGCCCCGAAGAGGTGTTGCTTCAGGACAGGCCTTTGGGTGTGAGCATCTTACTTTGGGCGCTGGCCTGTGTATTTCTTCTCTACGCCCGGCCCGGCCTGATCGCCCTGCTATGATGAAAAGTAAACATGTTGGATGCCGAAAAAAAACAGCAGCAGCGCCAGCGTTGTTCCGAATCATTTTGTAAGGAAAGGCAAACATGAGGGAGCTTGCGGTTAAATATAAAAAGCCTTTCTGGGCGGGGATTGCTGCCGGGTTGGCGGTAATCGCCGTGCTGCTAATCCTGGGGGACCTGCGCGGGGTCACCGGTATGTTTAAAGTTTTTGACCGGCGCTATCTGCCGGCAATCCTTCTTTTGGCGCCTTTGAATTATTTTTTCCGCTATCTCAAATGGAACTACTACCTGCAGCGAATGGGTTTGCACCCGGAGGCTAAAATGAACAGGCTGATTTTTTTAAGCGGCCTGGCAATGACGATTACCCCCGCGAAGGCCGGGGAGCTTTTAAAGTGCTACCTGCTGAAAGAACATATCGAGGCGCCGGTCAGCGTTACAGCTTCTATCGTGCTGGCAGAAAGGCTTAGTGACGGGCTGTCCATGGTTTTGCTGGCTGCGGCCGGCTTGTTGGCCTTTCCCTACGGGCAGTATGCTTTGCTAACTGTTTTTATTCTGTTAATCTTTGCCATAGCTGTTTTTCACTATGAAGGTTTTTTCCAATACCTGCTGTTGCTGTTGGAAAAAAGGGGTCTGGCCTGGGGGCAAAAAATTGCCGTTTTTTTAGGAGAATTTCTGCAAACAGCACGCCGGCTTTTTACCCTGCCGGCCCTGCTATTTGCCGTGGGCATCGGGGTGCTTTCCTGGGGTTTGGAAGGCTTCGTAATTTTTTTGGCTGTCCGGGCGCTGGGCGGTTCAATACCCATTTTAACCTCCATTTTTGTGGTTTCCTTTTCCTCTATTGTGGGGGCCCTTTCCTTTCTCCCGGGAGGGCTGGGGGCGGCAGAGGGCAGCATTATGGCCCTGCTGCTTTTGGCGGGCTTGGGCAAAGAAATGGCTGCAGCTGCTACATTGGTGACCCGGTTTTCAACGCTGTGGCTGGGGGTTTTGGTCGGCATTATCGGTTTTTATTTGGCCCAGCGGGAGCTGTTTAAAACCGCAGGCTGAAGCTTGACAGTTTTTGGTTCAAAAACTAGATGAGGTGAGGAGTTATCAGCTTGAAGGCAAAAGTTGCTGTTTTAAAAACCACGCCGGATACTGTGCTGGATGATCACCGCCGTTTGTTGCAGTTGGCGGATTGCAAGCGCTATCTTGATCCGGCACAAACGACTATTTTAAAGAACAATATTTCCTGGCATTTTCCTTACCCCGGGGCTAATACAACCCCCTGGCAATTTGAAGGGACCATTTTAGGTTTAAGGGATGCCGGTTTTGATGATCTGGTCTGTGTACAGAATAAAACGGTGGTTACCGACGCCTATAAAGGAGAGAAACTAAACCGTTACCGGCCTCTTTTTAAGAAGCATCAGATCCCGGTGCTTTATAACTTTAAGGCTGAAGATATGCAGTGGTCTACCTACCGGCCGCGGGGGAAAATGCTGGCCCTGAATAAGGTTTACCCACAGGGGTTCAAGTTGCCGGACTATTTTTTTAACAAAAATATTGTCCACCTGCCGACAACGAAATGTCATATTTATACGACTACCACGGGTTCCATGAAAAATGCTTTTGGAGGCCTGCTTAATACCCGGCGCCACTATTGCCATAGCGTTATTCATGAAACCCTGGTCGATCTGCTGCGACTGCAGCAGGAAATTCATGCCGGGATTTTTACGGTGATGGACGGGACGACGGCCGGGAACGGCCCCGGCCCGCGCACAATGATCCCGGTGGAAAAAGACTATATCTTAGCCAGCGGGGACAGTGTAGCCATCGATACCGTGGCGGCCAAAATGATGGGGTTTGACCCCCTGCAGATTGATTATATCCGCCTGGCAGATGAAGAGGGGCTGGGTGTCGGCCGGCTGGAAAATATCGAAGTTGTGGGCGAGGATCTCAGCAAGATCAACTACGGTTTCAGTGTTGGGGACAATACGGCCAGCATGGTGGGAGATTTTATCTGGTTTGGGCCGCTGCGGCGCATGCAGAAACTTTTTTTCCAGACGCCGTTGCTTTACCTTTTTGTTTTCGGCTCATATTTCTATCACGATAAATTCTGGTATCCCTGGCGGGGGCAAAAGGTAGTTGATAACTGGCTGGCCACCTCCAAATGGGGGCAGCTCTTTCAAAGTTATGAACAGTAAGCAGCGAACAATAGTCGCCAAAGAAAGAACGGACAAAATACTAATATGCAAAAGATATCTGATAATGAAAAACAAGAAGTTAAACAATAAGTTAAAAACTAAAACGTTGCTTCTTTTCCTGTTTATCCTGTTGATACCAGCCGGGGTTTATTGGGCTTTGCATAGCGGGGACAATGGCCGGCCGGGGCAGTTGCCGTATCAGGATCTAAGGCGTCAGCTAACAATAAATTTGCCACGCAGCAGGCCGGCACTCCCTTCCCCGGTCGAAAAAATCCCGGCAGAAGAGCGGACGGCGGCCGATCTGATTCTTTTGGGCGCCCGCCAAGAGGCAGTGAACAAAAACAGTTATGATGCTGCCTATGCTGCTATCAGCTACCCCGGCCACCCGGACTGTGCAGGAATAAAAACCCCCAGGCATAATAGGTGACAAGGGAACCATGTAACCGTTCTCCTGTCACCTTTGGTGTTTTCCCCGGCCTATTTTTTAGCCATGTGGGCGGCCATTTCCCAGATGATGAGCCCCGGCAAAAGGGCATAGTCCTCTGTGTGTAGGTAGTCTGCCGCCGAAGCGTCATAAAGGATATTGCCCGACGGCGGGAATTCTTCATCGCCTTCCCAAAGGACAAAGGTCAGCGGCACCCGCGGAAAAACGTGAAAGGTGACGGCATGGTCGCCAAAGTCTACAGGCTGCCCGCCAAAGTCAAGGGCTGTGCTCAGCAGTTTTTCCGGTTGCGCACCAAAGTATTGCAGCAAGGGGCGGATGGTCCTGTTTTGGTAGGGCCCGACATAAATTTGTCCCCCGGGCAGCTCCTTAAAAGTGATCCACTCGTCTTGCAAGGGGGTTCCCTTGGCGTTGCTAAGGTAATGCAGGAACAGAATCTGCAGGTGGATGGAAACCTCCCCTGTGCCTGCAGAACAGGGGCTGACTTCGCCGCTGCTGTGGTTTACAAGGTATTTCCGGTTCAGGTAGGGCAGGATATAGCTGTTTTTTTCGCGATTAAAAATTACGGCGCTGTTTAAGCAGACAGTGCGCGGGTCGCAGGCGGACAGCTCTTTAATTGCCTTTTTAAGGGTGACACCAATGTTGAATTTCTCTTCGGGCGACAGCTTTTCTGGCAGCATAACTGTGCCTCCTTTTTCCTGTTTAATAGAAATCATTTCAGCTTTTTTCATTTTATTTTCTGCAGAATTTCTACAGGCACCTTCCCCGGAAAATCCCTAATCATCTCTTGATGATATAACAACGAATATAGGCATTCCTGATACATGCGCAGACGATAAAGAAAACCTGCTGCAAAGCCAAACTTTTCTTCTTTGGTGACATGGGAAATGCCCTGCAGTTCCGGATGTTGAACGGGTTGCCCGGCCAGTTGGGCATATCTGCTCAGCAATATTTCCACGCCAAAACGTGACCAACGCAGATCAGGCAGGATGTCCACAAAGTTTCGGTGCAGGGCGCGCTGGCCGTTGAGGATAGAAAAATAATGCTGGGCCAGGTTTACGCTTGCTTTTTTGCCCTGGCGAAAGGTGCCGACGGTCATGGCCGCAGGCCGCTCCCCGGTCAGGGGGTCCAGCAGCTGATTGATGTGTTCATGGCGCAGGTTGAGCAGATCGGCATCCAGGAAAAGGAAACGGCCGGCATCTGCAGCTTTTTCCAGCCCGGCCTGCAGGGCGGCACCTTTGCCGCAGTTTTCCTCCAGGCGCACCAATTTTACGGGAAAAGAGGCCGCAACCCGGGAAGTATCGTCCTGGGAACCGTCATTGATGACGATCACTTCATCTATCTGTGGGCAGGTGATCACTATTTTCAGGACGGCCCCTAAGCGTGGGCCTTCATTATAGGCAGGTATCAAAGCAGTCGTTTTTGGGGGATGCAAGGCAGGCGCTCCCTCCTTGTTCAGGAATTTATTATTTGCCTACAGCATTTTTTTGCACAAGCCGGGCAAAGCTGCGAATTTTTTCGTTTATAAGGGCAGGCTGTTCCAGGATAGGCATATGGCCGCAGTTGTCCAACAGGCAAAGCTTTGCACCGCTAATCTGTTCTGCCATAAAGCGGCTCAGCCGGGGTGGGGTAATCCGATCCTGTTTCCCACAGATAATCAGCGTGGGCAGCCCAATTTGTTTCAATTGCTGCCGGGCGTCGTAATGTGCGCAGGCTTCAAGGTCGGCATAAAAAACCCGCAGGGGGACGGAACGGAACATTTTTTCCCCTTTTGCCAGCAGTTCCTGCCCGGCGCCCGGCCCGTAGGTGTATCTGTTCAGCGTTGCATAGTTGCCCTGTCGGAGTATTTCCCTGAGTTTGGGAGCCATATGCAGTGATCCTCCTGTGGAAATAAGGATTAGGGCCTGCAGCTGTGCAGGGTAGCGCAAGGCATAGGTAACGGCCACGGCCCCCCCGAAAGAATGGCCGATTAAGACAAAAGGCGGCAGGTTCAGGCTGGTCACAAAATCCTGAAGGTAGCCGGCATTGGGTTTGACACGTGTTGCGGGTTGTCCTTCAGAAAACCTGTGACCGGGCAGATCGATCGCCAGGGCGGAGAAGTCCGGGGATAAATTTCGCAGTTGCTGCAGCCACATAATGCCGCTACCCCCTGTGCTGTGGACAAAAAGCAGCGGTGTTTTATCTTGCACCAGTTCACCGTAATAATGCATGTAGAAGCCGCCCTCTTGCAGTAAAACACGGCCTTCTTTTTCCCTCGGCATGACCTCACCTGCCCGCTGTTGTTTACTAGCTGTTGCTTCATCACAGTTTGTGTTTTCGTTGCCAACACTGCATGTCCTCGTGTGTACTCGAATGAGGACACTTTCATATTTTTATTCGCTATCAGGTGGCAATTTCCTTTTTCCTTTCTTCTAAATTTATTTGCAATGTGTCACAGGAGGCCTGCGGTTTGTATATATTATATAGAACTTTATTGCGTAAGCCCTACAGCAATACTGAAAGGAGGGGGAAAATGGAAAAAATGTCCGGAGATTTAGTTGTTAAAAGACGTTTACTTAAAGTGGAAAAGGTTATTGGTGAAAACTCGATCAAGAAATCGGTTGAGGCGGATGTAACGCTGCCCTATAAAGTCATCAAAGTTTTTGACGTGATGGCCAACACCGAAGATGTAGAATCTGAGGTGCGTCACGGGGGTGTGGACATCAGCGGCACAATCCATAAGCAGCTTTTTGTGGTGAATAAAGGCGACTTGGTGCAGCATGTAGCTGAGGACGTGCCCTTTCAGGTTCATGTACCGGTGAAACATGCCCAGGCTGATATGAACGTCCAGGTGGACGTCCGCATTTTAGAGGTGGACACCGATTTGGTCGATGCCCGGACTGTGCAGCAGACGGTTCTGCTGGATATTTTTGTTAAGGTCACAGTTACAGAACAAATTGAGGTAGTAACCGACGTGCGCGGTAAACACCTTACTGTAAAAAAGGAATTTTTAAAGGTTGACAGTGTGGTCGGCGAAGACTTGGTCTGTGAAACGGTGAGTCCCACCTTTACCTTGCCGATTACAGCCAAGAAGATTTTTCGTATACAAGCAAAACTGCAGGATGTCACCGCCGAGGCGCGCCATGACAGCGTGACCTTACGGGGGACGATCCACAAGCAGATCTATATTGTCGATGAAGGTGATCTCGTCCGTCATGCCCGGGAGGATATCCCTTTTACAAAGACGATTAATATTCCCGGCGCCCGGCCTGACATGGACGTTATGTTCAGGGCCAAAGTGACTGTGGAAAATGCAGAGCTGCTTGATGCTCCCAGCCGCAGGTTGAGCCAGACGATGGTGATCGAAGCCTTTGTAAAGGTAACGGAAACCCTGCAGCTTGACGTCGTCGTGGATGTCAAGGGCAAAAACATCAAGGTTAAGAAAAAGCTGCTGAAAGTTGAAAGCGTAGTTGTAGATGTGCTGCAGACGGAAACGTTGCGTGCGGTTGTCAAACTGCCGGTGCAGGCACAGAAAATATTTGAAATTGTGGGGAAGATTGTTGACCTGGAAACGGAGGCCCGGCATGGCCAGGTGCTGGTCAAGGGTGTGCTGCATAAACAGCTCTTCTTCGTAGATCCGGCTAATTTGCTGCGCCATGCTTTTGAGGATGTGCCTTTCCGTTTTGTGAAAACCGCCCCGGGCGCCTATCCGGGAATGAACGTGCTGGCGCGGGTGCGGATTATCGGCGATATCAAACACAAAATTATTGACAGGCAGGGCATGAAAATTGAACAGACAGCCCTGTTGGAGGTTTTTGTAAAAGTGACCCGCACGGTGCAGTTGAAAGTGGTAGTTGATGTGAAAAAAGAATTTCCGCAGCACCCGGAACACCCGCAGCATCCGGAACACCCGCAGCATCCGGAACACCCCCAACACCCGGAGCGCCCGCCGCAACCGCCACACCATCCACCGCACCCTTCGTCACACGGCGATGACGATGGACCGATTTCATAAAACATAATTATTGTGGTTTTAATTTTTGCCCCTGTAACGTTACAGGGGCAAATTGTATATATTATAGCAGGTTGGTAAAAAGCAGAAGTGAAAGGAGGGACGAATTTTGTCCAAGGATTATAAGGACTATGAAGATCACAAAGACTACGCGGATCACAAGGACTATGGAGATCATAAGGGCTACACGGATCACAAGGACTTTGTTGTTAAACGCAAGCTACTAAAAGTCGAACGGGTTGTCGGTGAAACGACTGTACGGGAGGCTGTCGAAGCTGAGATAGCGCTGCCTTATAAAATAGAAAAGGTTTTTGAAGTTATTGCCAACGTTACCGATGTGGAAACAGAGGTTCGTTCTGATGGGGTGCTGGTGACCGGTATTATTGACAAACAGCTTTTTGTTGTTGATAAGGGCGACCTGGTGCATCATATTCCTGAAGAAATTCAGTTTCGAGCCTTTGTGGATGTCAAAGGCGCCCTGCCGGAGATGAACGTATCGGTGCAGGTGCGGGTGCTGACGGTTGATACTCATCTGGCCAATTCTGAAACCGTCAGGCAGACGATCGTGCTGGAAATCTTTGTTAAGGTTACGGTGACAGAACAGATTGAAGTGGTCATCGATGTGCAGGGCAAAGGCATTTATGTCGAGAAGGAGCTTTTAAAGGTTGACAGCGTGGTTAATGAAGACACCCTGGTGCAAACAATTACCCCGACGGCTACCTTGCCGCTGGTCGCCAAAAAGATTTTCCGGATCCTGCCCACGGTGCGTGATGTCAGCGCCGAAATTAAAAAGGATACGGTAATTGTGCGGGGTGTAGTTCACAAGCAGATCTTTTTGGTGGACGAAGGCGATCTAGTGCGGCATGCTGCTGAGGATGTGCCCTTTACCAAAACTGTTGATCTGCCCGGCGTCAGAGATGGCATGGAGGTGCATGTCGAGGTCAAGGTTACCGTGGAGGATTTTGAACTGCGCCATCCCCCCAGCAAGGAACTGCGCCAGACCCTGCTCTTAGAGATATTTGTCAAAGTTACGGAGACGCTGCAGATTGATGTGGTCACTGCTGTCACCGGGCCGGGCATTAAGGTGACTAAAAGGTTGCTGAAGGTTGAACACGTGGTTGTCGACGTGCTCCAGCGGGAAACAGTGCGTTCAGCGGTTAAACTGCCAATTCAGGCTATCAAAATCTTTGAAATCTTGGGGCAGGTTGTCAACCTTGAGGGGGAGGCACGGACCGACCAGATTATGGTCAAGGGGACGCTGCACAAACAGATCTTTTTTGTAGATCCCACTAATTTAGTGCGTCATTTACGGGAGGATATACCCCTTAATTTTGCCAAAACCGCCAAAGGTGCCCGTCCGGATATGAACGTGCAGGTGCGTGCCAAGATCATCGGCGATATTGTTTACCGGCTGGTCGATTCCTATAAGCTGGAACAGACAGTAGTGTTGGAGATCTTTGCCAAGGTGACCCGCACGGTGCAGCTGGAAGTGGTTGTAGATGTCAGGCGTGCGGTTACGCCACCAACGCCGCCCCGGCCGCCGAAACCCAGGCCCCCGCAGCCCCGGCCCCCGAAGCCAAAACCACCGCTACCGCCCAAAAAACAAACATACATCGTCCAGAAGGGGGACACTCTTTTCTTCATTGCCAAGCGCTTCGGCGTAACATTGGAAGCCTTAATTCGTGCTAACCCGCAAATTAAAGATCCAAACCTTATTTTTCCCGGAGATGTAATTTACATTCCCAGAGCAC
>JBMNNQ010000110.1:0-4115 GCA_050942615.1 Dethiobacteria bacterium
ATCAGATTACCAAGGAAAACGGTGTGGAAGTCAAACGTGACAAGTTGCAGGAAACCATCCTGAAGGAACCGGAAGCGCGGGTTATTGCGGCCGGGCTTTCGCAAATTCCGTCCAAGGGGACGGGGAATTTTACCTGGCCTGTACGGGGCGGGGGGCGTATCTCTTCCGGCTACGGCTGGCGCAGCGGTGGATTTCACGGGGGTGTGGATATAGCTGCGCCGGGGGGGACTTCAGTGTTGGCTGCGGATAGCGGTGTGGTGGTTTTTCAGGGCTGGGATGGGGGTTACGGCTTGAGCGTGGTTATCAACCATGGCCAATATTGTTCACGTTATGCCCATAATTCCCGTAACTTTGTAAACACTGGACAAGCGGTCAGCAAAGGGCAGGTCATTGCTGCTGTAGGTTCAACGGGGCAAAGTACAGGTTCACACCTTCATTTTGAAATTCGCAGTGGGGGTATCTATGGATCAACAATAAATCCCTTGAATTTTTTCCGGCCGTAGTTACGTTATAAAATAGAGATTTTTTTTAAGGAGCTGCTTTGCCTCTGTCAAAGCAGCTCCTTAATTTACTTTTTCGGGTTTGTTACCATAATATAAGGTACCTGTAATATTGCTGTAACATTGGGATGTTATTATGTTTTCAGAGTTGACCCCCTCTTAAATATAGTTTTTTTGTGACGTGGCCGAATGGCCACGTTTTTTTTTGCGCGGCAGGAGTTTTCCTGCCCTGTACTGAAATGTTTATTATGTTAAACAGGCTCATAATAAAGAAAATCTTGAAGAGAAGCTTTGCAGAAAGGTTTTGCTTTTTATATACATAGGGGGCGGGGATTTGAAAACCAAAGTCCTGGTGGTTGATGACGAAAAGCCTATTGCAGAAATATTAAAATATAACCTGGAAGAGGAAGGGTTTGCTGTTTTGGTTGCCTACGATGGGGAAGAGGCCCTGCAGCTGGCATTTCAGGAACAGCCGGCTCTTATTTTACTGGATATCATGCTGCCTCGGATGGACGGCTTCAGTGTCTGCCGTCAAATTCGTCGAAAGTTGGATATACCGATTATCATGTTAACGGCCCGGGAAACAGAGTTTGACAAGGTGCTGGGCCTGGAATTGGGCGCTGACGACTATGTTACTAAACCCTTTAGTATCCGCGAACTTTTGGCCAGAATTAAAGCTACGCTGCGTCGTGTAAAAATGCAGGAAAAAGAGCCGAAAGTTATCACCTGCGGCCAGTTAACTCTCGATTCCGGTAAGATGGAGCTAAAAAAGGATAATAGACAAATAGAGCTGACCTACAGGGAGTTTACGCTGCTTTCTTTTTTATTAAAAAATGTTGGCTATGTTTTTAGCCGGGAAAAGCTGTTAAAGGAAGTCTGGGGCTATGATTATAGCGGTGATGTCCGGACTGTTGATGTCACTGTCAGGCGGCTCCGGGAAAAAATTGAAGACGATCCGGGAAACCCCCTTTATCTGCTTACCCGGCGCGGTGCCGGCTATTATTTAAGGAGGCCGCAGTAAATGCCGTGTGGAGGCGGGAAGGAAGCCCGGCCCTTTGCAGTAACCGGACCCGGTGTTCCGGAAAAAACCGACAGGGTGCGTTGGGGCATGCAGGCTAAAATTGTCCTGCTTTATTCCCTGTTAATTTTTTTTGCTTTGCAGTTGAGCGGTGTTTATCTGGTAAAATCTTTAGAGGGTTATTACCTGCGCAATTATGCTAATAACCAATTGGCCCAAGGGGAGCTCCTGGGCAGTTTTATCCGCCGTTACCTGTTGGAAGATGAACAGCAGGGCGAACTGATTTCCAGCCTGGTGGCTGAATTTGGGGGCGGAATACCGGGAACAGAAACCATAACCATGGTTTTGGATCGTCACGGCCGCCTGTTGGGGGGGCCGGAGCAAAAATCGCTTTTTTTTCTTAAGGAACGTGTTATACAGGATGATATTCTGTTGGCCCTTACCGGCAATAAGGTGGAAGCTATCCGGGTTGATCCGGAAACGGGGGCGCGCTATTATTTTTTGGCCTTGCCGATTAAAGATCTGTCCACCGTGGTAGGGGTTGTTTTTTTAAGGGGCTCCCTGGAACATATTTACCTGACTTTAAAAGAGATCAAGGTAATGTTGATTAGCGGTTGGGTAGTGGTGATTGCGATTGCGATTGCCATCAGCTTTTTGTTAACCAGGACCATTACCAGGCCTATCAGGGAGGTTACCTCCCGGGCGGCAGCCCTGGCCCGGGGTGATTTTTCAAAGTTAATTGAAGTTCACTCCGCGGATGAAATTGGGGAACTGGGCAGAATGTTTAACTTCCTGACCAAGCGCCTGCAAGAAACTTTAAAGGAGATCTCCACCGAAAAAAACAAGGTGGAGGCGATTTTGAATTATATGACCGATGGTGTGGTTGCTTTTAATAAAGATGGGCAGGCCATCCATGTTAATCCTGCCGCAAAGGGGACTCTCCAGGAGGCGGGTTTGCCGGCCGGGCAGGGCCTGACCTGGGAGACCATGTCTGAAACACTTTTTCAGAAAGGGGAACGGCCGTTGCTGTTTCCGGAAGGAGAACCGGAGACTAAGGAGATCCACCTGGGGCAGGCTGCTTTGCAGGTGCATTTTGCTCCCTTTAAGGAAAAAGGGGAACGCCAGGGGATGCTTGTTGTCCTGCATGATGTGACCAGGGAAAGGAGTCTGGCGCGTTTACAGCAGGAATTTGTAGCCAATGTTTCCCATGAACTGCGAACTCCTTTGACGACTATTAAGAATTATATTGAAACACTTTTAAACGGGGCTCAGGACGACCCCGGGGTGCGGACACGTTTTTTGGAAGTGGTGGAAAAGGAAACAGAACGCATGGTTAAGCTGGTCAGGGATCTGTTGGTTCTCTCACGCCTTGATTACAAGGAAGTGCAGTGGGTAAAAGAAAGAACCAACCTGGGTCTCCTGCTGGCAGATGTTTTGCACCAGGTTGAACATGCCTGCCGGGAAAAGGGTGTTTCCCTGGCGGTGATTCTGCCGGAGGAAAACTGCCCGGTATTTTTAGACAAGGATAAAATACGCCAGGTGTTGTTAAATTTATTGGAAAACGCCTATAAATTCACCCCGGCAGGCGGTGAAATTGTGATCAGGGTTTTTCCCGCGGCTGAAGGCCGTGTCTGTGTGGCAATTCGTGACACTGGGGCCGGTATACCCCTGGAGGAACAGGAACGCGTTTTTGAACGGTTTTACCGTGTGGACAAAACCCGTTCCCGGGAATCAGGCGGCACGGGCTTGGGTTTGCCGATTGCCAAACAGATTATTGAGGCACACGGGGGGAATATTGCTTTAAAAAGCAAACCGGGAAAAGGAACGGAAATGAAATTCTGCCTGCCTGTTAACGGTAAGCATGATTGTGCCGGTAATAACAACAGCGGGGCCTAGGCGGGCAAAGGTGTTTTCAGCAAAGGGGTGTGGTGTGTTGCGGGAAAAAATCAAAAGTATATTGCTGATTTTCTTAGTTATTTGCAGTATGGTATTAACTTACCGGCTATGGTTTGGCCGTCCTCCTTTGGAAGAGGGAACAGCACCCCGCTATGAGTACGCCTATTTCACACCCCTGCCTCCTTTATCCGAAATTGTGCGGCCGCAGGAAATAATTTTTTGCGGGGGAGAAAAGCCATATCTTTACCGGCGCGGGGAGGAAGAATATCGGCGGTTATGGTCCAGCGGTCAAAAAATATTGGCCCGTATGTTGGATCCGGAAAAAATGAAACGCTGCAGCAGCGAGGAGTTTGAGGAAGCCCGGGAAACAGCCTCTTTTAAACTAACCTATGTTTTTGACCCTCCTTTCCCCCTGGAATTTAGCAGCGATCGGCTGGCGGCAATGGGAATCAGCGCCCAAAAAATTACTTTTTTGTGGGGCAAGGACAACCGGGTTATTTTTGTGGAGGGAAAAGATATTTATAGCCTGGCCTTGCCGGGAGAGGCCTGGTCGCAGGAGGTTTTTCTGCCGGCTGTTGTCAAACCGTGTCTGCAGCTGCCTCCCGTGCTGTTTTTAAACGTGGCAGATGAATCTGCCGAGGTGCCAAGCGGCAGTGATTTTGACACAGTGGAAACAACGGCGGAAACAGGTGCCGCTTCTG
>JBMNNQ010000111.1:0-4093 GCA_050942615.1 Dethiobacteria bacterium
CAATAAATATGATTTCAAAGATTTTAGGAAGCTATTAAAATTATCTGTGCATTTATATTCATTCTTGAGAGTAAAGGCGCCCAATAGGAAGCAATTCCTTAATTTCCTTGGCAAGTTACTCCATTGTTGTGATAAATGTAGTATATATAGGGACACAATTAAGCAAATAAGAAAGGGTTCAAGACAAAACGCCATTAACCTGATGTATTCTATTGATGAATTTTGGGACAGGGAATGTATGCAGTACATTTGCTATAATAAAAAGCAAGAGTGCCTGATGGCTTTACTAAAGGTAGTTCAGAATTAGAGTAAGCTAAAACTATTTGTTGTCACATAAAGGAGGGGTAATTGCAGACGAAATAAAAAATAATGTATGCCAAAGAGCAGTTTGAGTTGTAGAAGGAGGCCACCGACCAAATGAATAAATTACCTTTCACCGGCCAAATCACATCAATCCAACCACGAATAAGGCTAACCCGTTCATTTGATGAATCCTCTCATACATATTTGGGTTATGCCATTAAAATTGCTGGAAACATTGATAACCAGGAAACCACCTTTTCTATCGGTATCGGGAAAGCCGCCCAAGCCAAATTTAATTTCAAAGTTAATGACATTACCTCCGGTGAATGTCTCCCTGTTCAGGATCCGGACATGGAGCCAGTGGAGTACTATAAAGCATCTAAACTCAAAGTTATCTCAGAAGGAGAGCAGGGTAGCCCATCAGCACCCTGGGAATTGGTGCCGCCGGGGCTGGAGGTTTATCGAGAAAGGGGACACCGGAGACTGGCGGCCAGGACTTATGACACTAAATGTAGCAGTTGCATATGGGGAGCCAGGATGCCGGTGGAAATAATAGTTGATAACTGGAACCCGAGAGGCCGGAGGAAATATCGGTTTGAAACGTTCTGTTATGGGCCCTTGAGTTGTAAATTATATAAGGCCGGACCTAACCGAAAAGTGGAAGGCCGGAAGGGCATGGTTTATGTGGAGGAAGATTGGGTGGACGAGGAAGCTGTAAGTCATAGGGAGTTGGATGAATGAATATGAGGGGAAAAAATATACCGGCTGGAAAATTTAACAAACCTAATGAGACCGTTACTGACTATATTATCTCTTTAACCCATCTTTATGGCCTGGTCCATAAGGATAAGGTGGTGGAGATATATAATCTGCAAAACGGGGAGAAGATCGATATCATGATCATCAATGGTATCTTGGAAAACCCGCCTGAGAATTTGGCAAAGAATTTTGTAGAAATCTACGGTGATTACTTTGTTCATGAGGCTATTATGGAGTTTGACGATTTTGATGGGCAGTTAAATCAGCGTCAAGGTAAGCCCCATTATATCCCGCCCCGGGAGGAACTTTTAAAATATAAAGACGAGACTTATTTTGAAGTGACCAGGGAGTACCGGGCCTTATAAGGTTTGCGGCAATTCTTAAGGGCGTGTTTCTGGTAGTTCAGTTTTTCCCTGTTACCGGGACAGGGAAAAACATTTACCCGTTAGTGTTAACACAGTGGGGGATCCGGAGGAAATCTGAAAATAACTACATTTTTTGATTTAGTTGTTGACAAGGAAGGTATTGCCATATATAATCATGTTAGCCAGGCAGCAGGCATGCTTACCCTGCAGCCATGAAAAGGTGGTTAATAACATTGTTTTAACATAAAACCAACCACCAGTAATTTCCCATAAAGGCGGAGATGTTATGGTGATCCAATTAAATTTTAGAAAGAAAAGGAACGGTATACCCATATTAAGTAAAAAGGAAATAGATAATATGGCCGCAATGCTGCTTATGGATTATGATCCTGAATTACTGGAACAGCCTACCAGTTTGGACATTGAACTGTTTGCAGAGAACTACATAGGATTGGAAATGGATTACAAGGATTTAACCCCCAACCGATCGATACTGGGTGCCATGGTGTTTGGCGCTGGGTATACAGAAGTATATGATATAAAAAAAGGCAAAATGAAACCCATACCGGTTGCAGAGGGAACAGTCATCATTGACAATTCCCTTTTAAGCCCGGACCAGCTTCGTCGGGGAAGGTTCACCTTGGGGCATGAAATAGGGCACTGGTTATTGCACCGGCATCTGTACAGCGTGAATAAAAAGCAATTGACTTTGCTTGATGATCCGCTGAATAGCCATTCTATTATCAAGTGCCGTCATACGGATATTGAAAATCCCGGCAGGGGGCTTGAAACAGACGATGACTGGCTGGAGCGGCATGCTGATTATATGTCTGCAGCCCTGTTAATGCCTAAAAAAACCTTTAGAAATGCAGCTAACAGAATGCTGCGGCAGGTAGGCCTAAGGAACAATTACTATCTACTGGGCACTGATCATGACCTGGACCTGTGGGCAGAACAGCTACCCCGGGATTTTGCTGATATTTTTGAGGTGTCAATTGCTTCTGCCAAAATAAGGCTGCAAGAACTGGGAATTATTGTGGAACCAAAACCGGGACAAGGTTCTATTTTGACAACATGCTTGGGGGCTAACTAAGGCTGGCATAGGAAGGTAGGAACATGAGAAAATTTGGTGAGTTTATTGCTGAAAAAAGGAAATCAAGGGGCATTACCCTCAGGGGTATGGCGGGTAAACTGGAAATTTCGCCGGCCTATTTAAGTGATATCGAAAAAAGCAGGAGGAATCCGCCTGACCTGACCATGCTAAAAAAAATGGCGGTGGAATTAAATCTGAGCCAGGAGGATAAGTATGCCATGTTTGACTTAGCAGGCCAGGATCGTAAAGAAATATCCCCTGACTTGCCAGGCTACATTATGAAAAAACCCTTTGTTAGGGTTGCATTAAGAAAGGCCAGCAAAAAAGACGCAACAGACGATTTCTGGAAGGAAATTATTAAAAAACTGGATGAAGAATAGGTGCATGCAGATGACTTTTTGGGTATCGCGGCAGGTTATGGGCATTGGTGGTATAACAGCCAGTGACCGGGATTGCAGCCGGCAAATGGGCGTTTTTTTAACCTCTTGTTCGCCGGGATGCACACATGCTGTTTGGTGAACATAAGCCAGGGTTCGTTCTCGGGGTAAGTTCTAACCTTAATGGAGGTTCATGATAAAACAAAAGGGGCTTTACAGAACTAATGTTCGGATATATAATAGACAGTAGCCTTTGGGCTATGGGGAAATTAAACTATAAAGGAAGGGGCTGGTAAAAATCAGTCATCAAGGCATTGACTTGGAAAAATATATTAAAGAGGGGCTGCTGGCGCTGTTGCCTTGTTACCGGGAGGGGGCTGGCGGGACGGCCGTCTTTACTTTGCAGGGAAAATACCGGGACCGGCGGGAAACAACCTGGCTGGTGAAGAGGCTGGCTGCATTTTATAGCATCGACCTGCCGGCACTGCGCAGCCAATGCAGCAGGCTGTTAAACCTTAAACGCTATGTTGCCCTGCCGTTTGCCGACGACGTGGTGCTTTTACCTGTCAAAACGCGTCAGGCGGCACAGCCGGGTGAAACCACGATTGGTTATCTTAACCTGCTGCAGGTGGCGGCGGTATTGCCGCCTGCCGGGGTGTCTTCGCCGGCGGCGGATATGACCGGGGCTTCTTTGCCAGGGGCAGGCCCCCCGGGGGATGCCAGGGCTGCCGGTTTGCCCGGGGCTTTGACGCCGGCCGGGGATGAGCGGGTGGCAGACCACCGGCGCGCTTATGTTGCCAAAGGGGGAGGGGGCGCCCCCGGGGTTTCCTGGAAGGAAGTAGGGGCTGCGCCGGCCGTGCCGCCTGCTGTGGTTGGGGAAGCGGGGCCTGCCTGGCTATCCAGGGCGCAGTTTAAATGTGGTTTGCAGATCAAAACCCTCAATACCCTGGAAACCCTGCACGATCGGCTGCGGCAGGGCGGGACTGTTTTACAGCATTACCGCCGGCGGCAAAAGCGGAGCACCGTCTTTACAGGTTTTAATAGCCAGGAGCTGCTGGAAAGGCTCCCCAATTGCAATTGTTTCCTTATAGATATTTTTAAAAGCTTCCTCGGCTGCAAAAATAGCAGGAACTGATACGGTGAAGGCAGTTATTCGCACTGAGGTGTGTCCACTTGAATGCAACGGGGACGGTTCC
>JBMNNQ010000112.1:0-4092 GCA_050942615.1 Dethiobacteria bacterium
ACCGTGAAAAAGAGATCAAGGGTTTCCGTTTGCTGGGGCAGCGCTTTACCCTCGATGCTTCTATTTTCCAGCGGCTGGTCTACCGCGAGGTGCAGGAAAACAGCCAGGGGGAGCGAAGAATGCTTCCCAAGGCCCTGGATATCCCGGCGGCTTTGGGTTCTGAAGAGGCTTATGCCATTCTGGAAACGGCTGGTGAAACTGATTATGCGGGTTATGTTAATAATATGAACAGGCTGCGGCAATTCATCGCTGGTTTGGAACAAAAAACCTGGGTTCAAAACCTGTATTGGAGCTGGCTTTATACCCTGAATTCCCTGCTGGGGGAAAGGGGGGAGGGGTTCCCTTCCTTTATGTGCAACCCGGCTTGGACACGGAAGGAATTGAACACCTTTTTGGGCAGCTGGACGGAGCTTAAGCACGATACCATTCTCTATGCCAAACAGGTTTATGCGGAGATGGGCGGGGGCATGACGGGCGTGGATGATCGCGGCTACGTCGAACCGCACCCGCATCTTTATGCCCGCTTGGCGGCGTTGGTGCAGATGACGCAGGAGGGTTTGGCCTCCCGGGATCTTTTGTCTGAACGCAGCCGGGAAAACCTGGAGCGGCTGGAACAACTGGCTCTTTCCCTGAAGACAATTTCAGAAAAGGAACTGGCCAACAAGGAACTGAGTGATGACGAATACGATCTGATCCGTTCCTACGGCGGCCAGCTGGAACATCTCTGGATGGAAGCTCTGCAGGATACCGGGGTGGACCACCCCTCGGCAATCTATGAAAACCCGGCCGCCTTGGTGGCCGATGTGGCTACAGATCCCGAAGGTTTCGTGTTGGAAGAGGCTACGGGGCACATTTTTGAAATATACGCTGTGGTGCCTGTTGCCGGCAGCCTGCGGATTGCCAAGGGCGGCGTCTTTTCTCATTATGAATTTCCCTGGCCTTTGGAAGACCGCCTCACGGATAAAAAATGGCACGCCCTGCTCGATGCCGGCCAGGCGCCGCCTTTGGCCCACTGGACAGCATCCTTTATTGCCCCATAAAGCGGCGGGGGAATGTTAAAATGATTAGAAATTCTAATCCCCATTTTTCTCCGGACGGCAAAATAGGTTGCTTTCCGGGGCTTTTTCTGCAGGCGCTATTTTTTCTGCTGGTGGCGGGGTTGGCAGTCTGGGCCGGTTTAGGGGGGCGGCAGCAGCCTGGTAACGGCCTTCTTTTCCATGACCTGGCGGCCTTCAGGGCAGCCCGCCTCAGCCAGCCGGAGCTGCGGGAACCCTTCTGTCCGGGGGTATTGCCGGAAATTCTGTTTGCCCCGGGGCCCCCGCCGGGTTACAGGCTGATGCAAAGCCGGCGGTTTGATTTGGACGGGGACGGTGTTTTGGAAAAGTATATCCTGCAAAAGGGGATATTGACGGTGTATGTCGATTCCCGCCTGCTCTGGCAATCCCCGGCTCATTGGTGGGTGGACTATTTCTTTTTTGGTGATGTTAATGACGATGGTCTGCCGGAACTAAACCTGTCGGTCTGGAAAGAGGGAAGTTTTGGCCCCCGCAAGCCCTTTTGGTTGCAAACGGAAGATTCCAGCGTTAAAAACCACCTGTTTATCTACAAACTGGCGGGGGAGTGTTTCAAGCCGGTATGGCAGTCCTCCAATCTAGACTGCCCCAACTATTGGGCCGCCCTTGTCAACTTCGGCAGTGACGGTGGAAACCAATTGGCAGCCCTAGAAGGCCGTTATGATAACCCCCTTATCAGGAAAACAACCTTCTGGCAATGGAACGGCTGGGGTTTTTCCCGTACCGACCGGAGAGACGTACCTTACCGTGGGAGGTATTTTACCTTCACCAAATGTATCGCGGGGCGTCTGCTTAAACAGCAGTTGAACCTTTTTCCTTAATTGCATTGCTAAACCTTCAACAAACATCTATACTACAAATGGCAGATTTTTAGCTTTGAAACCAACCTTTAATAAGTAAGTTCCTGTGGTTACTAAAAAGGTACCGCCCCTGTTTGCTATAACCGGGGCATTTTTAGCCTTTACCAACTATGAAGGCAAGTTTTTCTGGTTGGTGAAATAATTATATTTTAGGGAGTGATCGCTTTGCTTTGGGAAAAAAAGGGGCGGCAGAATACGGAGGCAACTGTGGAGGCTGCCTTGGGGCGGGCGCGGGAACTGGGCATCAAACATTTAGTTGTAGCTTCCAATAGCGGAAAAACAGCGGAGAAATTTTTAGATCGGGGTGTAGAAGTAGTCTGTGTAACACATCATGTTGGTTTTGCTGCGCCCGGCAAGGATGAAATGCCACCCGAAAAACGGCGGGAGCTGCAGCAAAAAGGTGTGCAGATGCTGACTACGACGCATCTTTTGGCCGGGGTGGACCGGGCGTTTCGGCTGCAGTTTGGCGGGGTTTACCCTGCAGAAATTATTGCTGCTGCGCTGCGTTTATTCGGGCAGGGGGTCAAGGTCTGCGTTGAAATTGCGGTCATGGCCCTGGATGCCGGGCTGATACCTTACGGTGAGGAAATCGTGGCCGTCGCCGGCAGTGCGAAAGGGGCCGATGCAGCCTGTGTAATCGTTCCCGCCCATGCCCATGATTTTTTCAAAACCGCAGTAAAGGAAATTATCTGCATGCCGCGTGAAAAATAACAATATGCAAGTGCCTGGCAAGTAACTGCCTGTTGGTTCATAGCAGTGTTCTTGCAGTGGCGTTACAAAACCTGGCGAAATTTGTCGGCAGCCTGTTTAAGGATCCGGCCGGCAAATTTTTTTCGGGTGATGAAGCCCTGCCCGGACATTGACATAAGGTGTTTTTATCTGCTATGATTATTAAAATCCGACGGTATTTTATTACTGGGGGGTGCAGTTTTTTTGGAAGAGCGCTTTGTCAAGGAAGGAATTACTTTTGATGATGTTTTGCTGATGCCGGCCCGCTCCAGGCTGATGCCCCGGGAAATAGAAATTGACACCCAATTAACGCCGAATATACGTCTGAATATTCCTATTATCAGCGCCGCCATGGATACAGTAACCGGATTCCGGATGGCTGTGGCTGTGGCCCGGGAAGGCGGTATCGGTGTCGTCCACCGCAATATGAACATCAAACAGCAGGCCGAGGCGGTGGATCGGGTGAAAAGGTCTGAACACGGGGTTATAACCAATCCTTTTTATCTTTCCCCCATGCATACAATTAATGACGCCGCCGCTTTAATGGAACGTTACCGCATTTCCGGCGTTCCCATTACCGAAAGCGGTCGCCTGGTAGGGATTATTACCAACCGCGATCTCCGGTTTGAAAAAGATTTCAGCCGGCTGATTAAGGATGCCATGACCAAGGATGGTCTGGTTACTGCCCCGGAGGGGACCACCCTGCATCAGGCCCAAGAAATTTTAGCCCATCACAAGATTGAAAAGCTGCCGCTTGTGGACGATGATTTTATGCTTAAGGGCCTGATTACGATTAAGGATATTGAGAAAACAATTTCTTATCCCCGTTCGGCCAAGGATGCCAACGGCAGGCTGTTGGTTGCTGCCGCTGTGGGTGTGGCCAGGGATACCCTTGCCCGGGTGGGAGCGCTGGTGGAGGCGGGAGTGGATGTGATCGTG
Organism: Dethiobacteria bacterium; assembly: GCA_050942615.1. Classification (GTDB taxonomy): domain Bacteria; phylum Bacillota; class Dethiobacteria; order DTU022; family UBA8154; genus JAAZMI01. Next base: position 3,602 of record JBMNNQ010000112.1, read on the forward strand.
GTGGATACGGCACACGGGCATGCCCGCAAGGTGCTGGACACGGTACGGGCGATTAAAAACGAATACCAGGAAATTGACCTTGTAGCCGGAAATATTGCCACGGCGGAGGCTGCCCGCGATCTGATTCATGCCGGCGCCAACGCACTGAAGGTGGGGGTGGGTCCCGGGTCAATCTGCACAACGAGGGTGATTGCCGGGATCGGTGTGCCCCAGATTACCGCGGTGTATGATGTGGCGCGGGTGGCGCATAGTTTCAAGGTGCCCGTGATTGCCGACGGTGGGATCAAATATTCGGGGGATATTACCAAGGCCCTGGCTGCCGGGGCTGATTGTGTTATGATCGGCAGTCTTTTTGCCGGCACTGAGGAAAGCCCGGGGGAAATAGAAATATTCCAGGGGCGCAGTTACAAGGTTTACCGCGGTATGGGCTCCATGGGGGCCATGAAAGAAGGCGGCCGGGATCGCTATTTTCAGGAGGAAGACCAAAAAAT
>JBMNNQ010000113.1:0-4049 GCA_050942615.1 Dethiobacteria bacterium
CACCTCTTCATTGGCCCCGATATGATCAATATGCGCATGCGTGTTCACCACATACCTGACCTTCAACTTTAACTGTTCTACCCGCAAAATAATCCGTTCCCCGGCCGCCCCCGGATCAATTATTATTGCTTCTTTTGTTTCCGGACAGGCTACTAGATAGCAATTCGTGGCAAAAGGGCCCACTTCCATTCTTTCCAAAAGCATATTTTCGCCTTGTCCCGTAAACAGCATCAAGCCTGCTGCTGCTACAGAAAAAGGCTGCCTCCTTTCTGCAGTTAAAGTAGGTTATAGTTCCCGGATCAAGGCGCAACCCGGGACAAGATGTAATAGAAAGGAACAACCCCTGTTTTTTTAGTGCTTATTCTGTAGTAAAGGACGGTTGATATGAAAAAATTTGCGAAAGTGATGTCCATATATGGCGAAAGTAACCGCCTCCGGCAGGAAACGCGGATATTTAACCAAGGTTTGGAAAAGATGTTTCCAGTAATAGCGGCGCCCCTTTTCTTTGAACCCCAGGGTAAACAAGGAATGAAAAAGAGCCTTGGCATAACAAAGGCGGAGTGAAGAAAGGCTGCGTTTGTAAACAGGTCTGAATTCTTTAAAAAACTCTTGCACGCGGTCATAATAATGCCGGGGTTCATAGATGGTTGTTACAATCTTCTGGTAGCCCTCCGTCAGTTTTTGAACGTTCATCTTGGGGATAAAATTAAGCGCAAGTTCTGTGTTGTTTCCACTAAAATCCCGATCCGGCAACAGGCGTTCTTCTTTTTTGAGGCGCTGGAAAAGCTTGGTGCCTACCGGGGCCTGTAAAAGCCCCACCATAGCCGTAACGATCCCGCTTTTCTGGATAAAATTGATCTGTCTTTCAAAAATGGAAGGCGTGTCGCTGTCAAAGCCGACAATAAACCCGCCGGTGACCTGCATCCCGAAATTCTGGATCTTCTTGACACAGGCGATGAGATCGCGGTTTACATTATGGTACTTATTGCATTCCTTCAAGCCTTCTTCACTGGGGGTTTCAATGCCGACAAAAACAGAAATGAAGCCCGCCTGCTGCATCAGCAGCATCAATTCTTCATCATCAGCCATGTTTACCGAAGCCTCCGTAATATACCAGAAGGGGTTTTTATGTTTCTTCATCCAGCTGATCATGGCCGGCAGGATTTCTTTTTTTAAATAGGCCTTGTTGCCGATAAAATTATCATCAACAATAAAGATGGCACCTCTCCAGCCATGTTCATAAAGAGCCTCAAGCTCCTGAATAACCTGGACGGCGGTTTTTAAACGCGGTTTACGCCCAAACAGAGCGGTAATATCACAAAATTCGCAGTCATAGGGGCAGCCCCGGGAAAACTGGACACTCATAGTCGCATAATCCCGCAAATTAATTAATTCCCAAAGGGGTATCGGCGTTTGCGCCAGGGAGGGCTTTTCGGGTGTGGTGTAAAGACGCTGCGGGCGGCCTTCTGCCAAATCCTGCAGAAAAACAGGCAGGGTCAGCTCCCCTTCGTCAAGAACCAGATGATCCACGTCGGCAAATTTTTCCGGTTCCGCTGTAAAGAGCGGGCCCCCAGCCACAGTTTTAACGCCAAGTGCCTTGCAGCGGGCGATCACCTCCCGCACAGACTGCTGTTGGATGGACATGGCGCTGATCATAACATAATCAGCCTGTTTCAAGTCGGCATCCTTTAATTTACGCACGTTCATATCCACCAGCTTTTTCTCCCACTCCTGTGGAAGCAGTGCTGCAATGCTCAACAACCCCAAAGGTGGCAGAGCAGCCCTGAGGCCGATAAATTTTAAAGCATGTTTAAAACTCCAAAAACTTTCAGCGTACTTTGGGTAAACCAAAAGGATCTTCATATCTCTACCCCTTTTTAATCCTATAATATCATATTTTAACAAACCCGTGAAATAATGCAACTGCTGCCCTGCTGCTTTTCAGGAAAAAACCCCCGAAAAACAGAACAAAGCAAGGTTAACATGCACTGCCCTTATGGTATTTTTCCCCTGTTCCTGAAATATTAAAACCCTCCCGGTCAGCCAACAGCCACCGGGGCACCTGTTTTTGCATTATTGCAGGTAAAATTGAGGCCGGGGCAGGGAATATTTACACCAGTTGCGAATATTTTACAAGACAGTGCCTAAAATTGTTTCTTTCGTATCCTTAATGGAGGGGTCATGAGATGAAGATCGTCGTCCTGGGTGGAACCGGGGCCATGGGTGCAACAACAGTCCGGGATCTGCTTCAATTCACTGCAGTGCAGCAGGTTACCGTTGCCGCCCGGAACACCGCTGCAGCAGAAAAACTGGTCGCCACACTCGGTGATCGGCGTGCCGTTGTCCAAAAAGTGGAGGCCACCTCACCAGCTGATCTGGTCAGGGTCATGCAGGGGCATGATGTTGCTGCCGGTGCCCTGGGCCCGTTCTATCTTTTTGAAAAACCGCTCGTTGAAGCAGCCCTTACCGCCGGGGTAGACTACGTAAGCGTCTGCGATGATCATGATGCTGCAGAAGCCGTGCTGGCGCTGGATCAGCTGGCGACAGCAAAGGGGCGCAGAATCCTGACCGGCCTGGGCTGGACCCCCGGCATCACCAACCTGTTGGCCCGCAAGGGTTACGATGAACTGGATAACGTTGAAAAAATACAGGTTTACTGGGGCAGCAGTGCCGGCGATTCCACAGGCCTTGCTGTAATTCTGCATACCCTGCATATTTTTACCGGTGAGGTGGCCTCCTTCCAGGGGGGCAGCCCTACCATGGTGCAGGCCGGCTCAGGAAAAGAAACTGTTACCTTCCCGGCACCATTAGGCAAAATAACTGTTTTTCACTTGGGTCACCCGGAACCGGTCACGCTGCCGCGTTACCTGCCCGGCATCAAGGAAATAACCCTAAAAGGGGGCCTGGCTGAAAACTACCTGCACAGCCTGGCCAAAATTTGCGTAGCCCTGGGCCTGACCGCTACAGCCCCCCGCAGGCAAAGGCTGGGTTTGTTTATGAAAAAAATACTGCCGCTTTTCCCGGCGGCCCGGGGCCGCAGCCTTTCCGGCGCCAGGGTGGACATTACCGGCCGCCGCAGCGGCCGCAAAATACGGCTCACCTATACAACTGCAGAGCGGATGCACAGGCTAACCGGTATCCCTTTGAGCATCGGCGCCTGTATGCTGGCCCAGGGTAAAATTAAACGCTTCGGGGTTTTTGCCCCTGAAGCGCCGGATGCAGTTGACCCTGAGGTTTTTTTACAGGAACTGGCCCGCCGCGGCATCGGCATTGAATGCCGGGAAACTGAACTTTGAACCAATCATTAGTCAAGACAGACCGCTTGTACCTGTCCAGCAAAACTTGTTCAGAATGCGGCCATATCCATGAAGGGCCTTTACGCAAAGACCGCCAGGGGACGTGACCAAGTTGTAACACTGCCCATGGGGGGACATTAACGCTGCTGTCAACATACACAGAGCGGGAACGCTCCTCAGGGGGCAGTTGTAAGACCTGCCCCGGCAGCCATTCTGCAATGACGTTACAATCCTTCGGGTTTATCCGCGGGGGGCAGGTCATTTGTGGTAGGGCTCACCCCTGATGATCTTAAAACTGCGGTAAAGCTGTTCCAAAAGAATCAACCTGACCATCCGATGGGGAAAGGTCAGGTTGGAAAGAGAGAGGCACAGATCTGCCATTTTTTTTATCCCTTCGTCCAACCCTGATGGGCCGCCGATGATAAAATCCACTTTGGCCTGCCCTGCAATCAGCAGCCTTTCCAGGTAAAAAGCTAATTCTTCAGAGGTCATTTTCCGGCCTTCGGCCGCAAGAGCGATTAAATGGGCCTCTTTTCGGATATACCTGCCCAACGCTGCGGCTTCCTCCTGCAGAGCATTTTTTACCGAAAACTGCCCTTTATCCCTCCATTTCGCTTCTGAAATTTCGTTTATTTTCAAGTTACAGTACGGCTTAACCCTGATCGCATAATGTGCAATACCCGTCTGATAAAAACGTTCTTTAACCTTGCCCACAGCTAGAATACAAATGTTTATCTGTTGCACCTCACTTCG
>JBMNNQ010000114.1:0-4048 GCA_050942615.1 Dethiobacteria bacterium
GTTGTCAAACCGTGTCTGCAGCTGCCTCCCGTGCTGTTTTTAAACGTGGCAGATGAATCTGCCGAGGTGCCAAGCGGCAGTGATTTTGACACAGTGGAAACAACGGCGGAAACAGGTGCCGCTTCTGTAAATAACGCTGATGATGCCGGTGCTGAACAGGTTGCAAGTTATGAGATCAGGGTTCCAGGGGAAATTTTTGTTGAAGAAGAAGGTTTGACGGCGGCTGAAATTGCCCTGGAGAAAGAAGATCTGCAGCGCGAAGAATTAGTCAAGGCGTTTTTTTTGGATTTATCCATGGCCCGGCGCATAGAAGAGAGGGATGGGGCGTTTTATTTTACAAATGGTGAAAAAGGACTGCGTATCTATACCTCCGGGCTGGTTGAATTTACCGCCCCCCGGCTGGACAGTTCCCTGCAACAGCAGATGCCGTACAGCCTGGCCCTGCAAAAAGGGGTTGAAAACCTCAGTCTTTACGGAGGCTGCCCGCCTGCCACCTATTTGTGTGCAGCCCGGGAAAACAGGAACGGTTACCGGCTGCGCTGGTGCCGGGTAACCGACGGCTTGGTGTGGGAGGGCGAAAATTACGGGTGTGAAATTGTACTTAATGAACAGGGGGTTACTATTTACCGGCGTAATTTTCCAGTTGCCAGGGAAGGGACTGCGGCCTGCCTGCCTTTTTGCCCCCATGAGGAGGCCCTTCGCCAGGCCATATTTTTATGCCGGGATAAGTTGCCGGAAAAAAAAGCTACTCTTTTATCCCTTAGGCCGGTGTATTACCTATCCGCCGGTAAAAATCTACAGGCCGTCCCGGCCTGGGCGGTTGACCTTGCCGAAACCGGGGTTATTTACCTACATTGGACAACCTTAAAACAACTTTAAAAAAATAACATTACCGGATGGTGTCTATATGGATTTTTCCAGAGCCAGAACAGTTCTTATCTGGGTATTTTTGTTTTTAAACTTTTTCCTGGTTTATCAGATTTGGCAGGGTGAAGGCGGTGGAAGCTATATTATCCCGGGGTGGAAGGAGGAAGCTTCACGCCTGGAAACAGCGCTGCAGGAAGCGGGCTTTTCCCTGGAGACTACCTTGCCGCGGGGGGGTGCCCGTTTGGCCCACCTGGTGGTTAAACCCGGAGAATTTGCTGTGGAGGAATTTATTTACCCCATCTGGCAGGCCCTGGAAAATGGCCGGTCAGATTTTCCGGCCATAGTTTCGGAAAAAGATTCAGCCGGGGAAAAAGGATCGGCAGGGCAGGAAACATATTACTTTGGGGAGTACTGTCTGCATGCTGAAAAAAAGGGTTTGTTAGTCCTGGAGGCGAATAAAAAAGGTGTTTTACAACAAAAAAATGCTGCCGGTGAAAAGCTGTTCGCGACCCTGCAGGATTTTATCCGGAAAGAACCTTGCTTGGAGGGTTTTATTTACGACTATGCCCGGGAAACACAGCAAGGCACTGTAATCCATTACAGACAGGGTTACGAAGGCTTCCCGCTTTATGGTGGTTTTTTGGAGCTAATGGCGGGCAGGGAAGGTGATTTTGTTTTTACCCTCTACCGTCTGGAACCTTTGGGGTTCGCTGCGCAGACGCGGGAAGTGATTTCACCTGCCGCAGCCCTGTTGCGTTTTTTAGAGGTATACGGCGCAGATCAGGCGCCGGCAAAAAAAAGGATTATAGATGTGGCGCTGGGCTATTACAGTTGCGGCTATGATGCTGAAAAATGGGAAATCCCGCCGGTGTGGAGGATCCGCCTGCATAACGGTGAAGTATACTACATTAATGCTTTTACCGGTAATTTGGAAAAGTAAGCATTTTTATTGCTATACAGTTTTGTTCTTTTTTACAAAGTTAAATTCAAGGGGGCATAGCGCAGTGGAGTGCCTGGTAATCAGAGGTAAACAGAGGCTTAAAGGAACAACCAGGGTGAACGGTGCAAAAAACGCGGCGGTAGCGGTTATACCAGCATCCTTGCTGACCGCATCCCGGGTTAGTATTGAGAATTTACCAAATATTACTGATATTGAATGGTTAATTGAAATTTTAAAGACCTTGGGTGCCAAAGTATCCCGGTCGGCAAAAGGCGGTTTGCTGATCGATCCCTCGGGTGTAAACAGTTTTACGCCCCCGCATGAACTTGCGGATAAGTTTCGGGCCTCCTATTATTTGATGGGCGCCCTGCTGGGACGCTGTGGGCAGGTTGAAATCCCCATGCCCGGCGGTTGCAACTTGGGCCCACGCCCCATTGATCAACATATCAAAGGTTTCACCGCCTTGGGGGCAAATGTTGATTTGGAACACGGTCTGGTTAAAATTAAGGCAAAAAAGCTCAGGGGGGCGCATATATATTTAGATGTAGTCAGTGTAGGTGCAACCATTAATATTATGTTGGCCGCGGCGCGGGCTGAAGGAAAAACAGTGATTGAAAATGCAGCCAAAGAACCGGAAATTGTGGATGTGGCAAATTTTCTAAACGCGATGGGGGCCCGTGTAATCGGGACGGGTACGGATATTATCAAAATCAGGGGTGTGTCCTCCCTGGGCGGGGTGGAACACAGTGTCATTCCCGACCGCATTGAAGCCGGAACCTTTATGATCGCCGCCGCAGCTACACAGGGAGAAGTGCTGGTGGAGGATGTAATCCCCAAACATTTGGATCCGGTGATCGCCAAATTAAAGGAGGTCGGCGTTCCGCTTGAAATCGGCCCCGACTGGATCAGGGTGCTGGCCGGCAGCCGCCGCTCACCGGCCGATGTTAAAACGTTCCCCTACCCGGGTTTCCCCACCGATTTACAGGCGCCGATGATGGTTTTACTGACACAAGCGCCGGGAACGAGCATTGTTTCTGAAAACGTCTTTGAGGGCCGCTTCCGCCATGTAGCTGAACTGAAAAAAATGGGGGCCCGGATTAAACTGGAGGGGCGGGCGGCGATTATTGAAGGCGGGCCGGAGCTGATTAGTGCACCCCTGAAGGCTGCAGACTTGCGCGGGGGGGCCGCTTTGGTCATTGCCGGCATGATCTCCCGGGGGGAAACTGTTGTGGAGGGGATTGAACACATTGATCGGGGTTATGAACACCTGGAAAAACGTTTTAATCTATTGGGTGCAAAAATTGTAAGAAAAAAGGTGACGGAAGGTATATTTCCCAGGAAATAATTTGTATTATTATGCCTAAGGATGTTGGGTGATGCGATGGAAATCTGGCTTGTTCGCCATGCTGTGACAGATGCCAACTTGGAAGGAAGATTGCAAGGGCGGCTGGAATATCCTTTAAGCAAGGAAGGGCGCAGGCAGGCGTTATCTTTGGCCCGGCGCCTAAAAAAACAACCCTTTTATGCTTTTTTTAGCAGTGACTTACAGCGGACCAAGGAAACATCCCTCCTGATCAGCTCCCTGAAAAAAGGGCCCCGGCCCCTGTATTCCCCGCTGCTGCGGGAATACTGCTTTGGTCAAATCCAGGGGTTGACTAAAAATGAGATCCGTGCCCGTTACCCCCTGCTTGCCGATCGTTTACAACATGACTTTTATCATACAGAGATCCCGGGTGCAGAAGGGTTGCCGGGGCTTTTCCGGCGGGTCAGGATATTTTATCGTTTTTTGTCCCGGTTGGCAGCAAAAAAAAGCTGTTCCCGGCCGGTGTTGGTTGTGAGCCATGGGCGTTTTTTGCAGGCTTTTGTAATCCACTTTTTAAAGTATGATCTACGGGAATCCTGGCCCTTTTCGTTCAACCCGGCTTCCCTCACGATTTTGGAGGGGAACTTCAGGAATAAAAAGCGCCTGATACTTTTCAATGATACCTGCCACCTTGAAGGGGCGGGAATATAGTTGCGGTTAACAGACCCAGATTAATTATTCAAAAGAGTTACTGTGAACCCCGCTATAAAATATAAAGCCCGCAGGCAGATCGGGAGCTCTGCATCCACAGCCGGTTATTTTTTACACCGGTTGTCTTTGTTACTCTGTCCCGGGCCGGAACGGGATACTGTTTTATGTTTTTCTTTAATTTAAAGCGGGGCGTTATTTTTTATTTGGTTTTTTTTTTATTTAAAAAA